>JAICLP010000324.1 GCA_025925475.1 Burkholderiales bacterium
ATTGCATATGGCACCGAGTACTGGTTGCCGGGATCGAACGGCGTGTTCAGGTACGCCGGGTCGACGTTTTTCAGGTTCGGAATCGCCGTCTTGTCGATCGGCTTCAGTTGCCCGCCGCGGATCAGCGCCTGCACGGCGTTGCTCGTCGGCACCAGCACGTCGTAGCCCTTGGCGCCGGCGGCGAGCTTCGCGAGCAGCTCCTCGTTGTCCGAGTAATACGTCTGCACGACGTCGCACTGGCAAACGCTTTCGAAGCGCTTGACGGTCTCGGGCGCGATGTAGTTGTTCCAGTTGTAGAGGTGCAGCTCGTCACGCGCGTGCGCGGGGGCGGCGAAGGCGAGCGCCGCCGCGAACGCGGCGGCAAGGAGGCGATCGATCATGGCGTGGTTTCCCGTTCCGAGGGGAGCAGCGTCGGCGACAGCTTCGCCGCGACGACGATCAGAAGCAACGTGAGAAGCATCAGGAGCGTCGACACCGCATTCACTTCCGGCGTCACCGAGATCTTGATCATCGAGTAGATCTGCAGTGGCAGCGTGATCGTCCCGGCGCCGGCCGTGAAGAACGTGATGACGAAGTCGTCGATCGACAGCGTGAACGCCATCAGCGCCCCGGCGATGACGCCCGGCATGATGAGCGGCAGCGTCACGTAGCGAAACGCGCTGGCCGGCGTCGCGCCACAGTCGCGCGCCGCTTCGGTCAGCGTCTCGTCCATGCCGGCGAGGCGCGCGCGCACGACGATCGCGACGAAGCCGATGCAGAACGCGATGTGGGCCAGTGCCACCGACACGAGCCCGAGCGTGAAGTTCAACAGGACGAAGAAGATCAGCAGCGACACGCCCATCAAGATTTCGGGGATCGCGATCGGCGCGACGATCAGGATCGGCAGCAGGCGCAGCCGGTAGCGATGCATCGCGAGTCCCGCCATCGTGCCGAGCACCGTCGACACGAAGCTGACGACGATCCCGATCATCAGGGAATTGCCGGCCGCCTTCAGCATCTGGTCGTCGGAAGCGAGCGTCCGGTACCAGTCGAACGTGAAGCCCACCCATTCGGCGTTGAGACGCGAATCGTTGAACGAGTAGACGACGACGATCAGAAGCGGCACGTACAGGAACGCGTACGCGAAGATCGCCGCCGCCCACAGCCACGCCGGACGCCTACGCACGGCGTCCTGCTCCGCGCCGGCCCACCCAGGCGGCGATGCCGGCGAGCATGAGGGCTGCGACGGTCAGCACGATCGACAGCACGCTGCCGAACGGCCAGTCTCGCGTCTCGAGGAATTGCTGCTTGATCAGATTGCCGATCAGCGTGTCTTCGGGGCCGCCCAGGATGTCGGGAATCGCGAAGATGCCGAGCGCCGGAATGAATACCAGCGCGGCCCCGGCATACACACCCGGCAGCGACAGCGGGAACGTGACGCGCCAGAAGCGTTGCCATGCATTCGCCCCGAGATCCTGCGCCGCGTCGAGCAGCGCCTGGTCGTGCTTCTCGAGGTTCGCGTAGAGCGGCAGCACCATGAACGGCAGGCTCACGTAGACCAGGCACACGAGAACGGCGAAGCCGCTGAAGAGCAGCGGCACCGGCGCCGCGCCGAACAGCGCGAGCGTGCCGTTGACGAGCTTCGCGAGCGCCGCGTTCGGTCCGAGGATGATCATCCACGCGTAGATGCGGATGAGGAAATTGCTCCAGAACGGCAGGATCACGAGCAGCAGCAGCAGGTCGCGATACTTGCGGCTGCTCTTCGCGATCAGCGTTGCGAGCGGATAGGCGAGCAGCAGGCAGAAGAGCGTCGTCAGCGTCGCGTACCACGCCGACTTGACGAAGACGCGAGCGAACACCGGCTCGGTGACGAAGCGCACGTAGCTGTCGACGTTGAGGTCGAGCTTGCCCGTTTCGTCGACGATCGGCGCGAGACCGCCGAACTCCCCAGGCGAGCGGAACGACGCGAGCACCATGATGAGCGTCGGGGCGGCGAAGAAGACCAGCAGGTACAGAAGCGGCGGCGCACCGACGAGCCACTTCCCGAGAGACGCGCGCGGCTTGCGGCGGCCCTCACCCGCCTCGCGCGTGCTCGGCTCCCTCTCCCCGCGCGCAGCGAGAGGTTCGGGGTGAGGAGCGCTCGAGCCCACGCTTTACTCCACGATGAAATGGCCCGCGCCGACGGGCCAGCTCACGTCGACCGCATCGCCGACTTCGAAGAACTTGGCGCGGCCGCTCTGCGAGTTCGCGAGCAGCGCCTCGACGATCGTGCCGCCTTCGATTGCGACGCGGTAGACGGTGACGTCGCCCATGTAAAGCAGGTCGCGCACCGCGCCGTGAAAGTGATTGTCCGGAGTACCGGAAGGCGCCTCGGCGGCGATGCGAATCTTCTCGGGCCGAAGCGCGATGGTGCCCCGCGCACCACCCGCAGCGCTCGTCGCCGTGGCGACGCGTACCGGTCCCAAGCCGTCGACGTCGACGAGGGCAAGACTCCCGTTCGCTTCGCGAATGGGACCCGAGAACAGGTTGCAGTGCCCGATGAAGTCGGCGACGAAGCGCGTGCGCGGAAAGCCGTAGATCTTCGACGGCTCGTCGAGCTGCTCGATGCGGCCGCGGTTCATCACCGCGATTCGATGCGACAGCGCGAGCGCCTCGGTCTGGTCGTGCGTCACGTAGACGAACGCGATGCCGACTTCCTTCTGCAAATTGATGAGCTCGATCGACAGATCCTCGCGGAGCTTCGCATCGAGCGCCGCGAGCGGCTCGTCGAGCAGCAGCATCGTCGGGTGCGTGACGAGCGCGCGCGCGATCGCGACACGCTGCTTCTGCCCACCCGAAAGCTCGTGCGGATAGCGCCTGTTGAAGCCCTGGAGTCGCACGTCTTCGAGCGCCGCTTCGATGCGCGCCTTCCGCTCGCCGGACGGCACGCGCGCCATCTGCAACGGAAACGCGACGTTGCCTTCGACGCTCATGTGCGGGAACAGCGCATAGCTCTGGAACACCGTACGCACCGGCCGCAACTCGGGAGGACTGTCGGCCAGATCTTCACCATTCAGGAGGATTCGGCCGGCATCGGGCAGATCGAACCCCGCGATCATCCGCAGCAGCGTCGTCTTGCCGCAGCCGGACGGACCGAGCAGCGTGAAGAACTCGCCGGCTTCGACGGCGAGGCTTACGTTGTCGACTGCAGTGAAGTCGCCAAAGCGGCGGGTGACACCCTGTATGTCGAGCAGCGCCACCGGCGCGGGGCTCCTTCCGTTCGAGGTGAATTGCGCGGCGGATTGTAGCGGATGGGCGGTCAGAACGAGAAATGGGGCCAGGCTCGATTTTCGTAGAGGTAACGGAAGTCGAGCCTGGCCCCTTTTCTCTCTGACCCTACTTCGGTTTACCGCTGCAACAGGAGCAAGACGATCACGCCCGTCAGCAGCAGCGCGATCACGCCGAGCCAGCGGTTTCGCGACTGCTGCGCGAGCGCGAGCGCCTTCAGCGCGACATCGGATGCTGCAGGCGGTGCCGACAGCCGCTCGTGCAGCAGACGCGGCAGCTCGGGCAGCGTCTCGACGAGCGACGCCGCCTCGGCGAACACGCGCCGCTGCAGCGCGCGGAACCCGATCTGGTCCTCCATCCAGCGCTCGAGGAACGGCTTCGCGGTCACCCACAGGTCGAGGTCGGGATCGAGCTGGCGCCCGAGCCCCTCGACGTTCAGCAGCGTCTTCTGCAGCAGCACGA
>JAICLP010000140.1 GCA_025925475.1 Burkholderiales bacterium
CGCAAGTTCGCGCAGGAGGTCGAGAAGCGCACCAATGGAGAGGTCAAGTTCCAGATCTATCCCGGTGCGTCGCTCTACAAGCCGACGCAGCAATTCGACGCGCTGGCCAACGGCTCGCTCGACATGTCCGTGTACCCGCTCGCATACTCCGGCGGCAAGCTGCCGGCCACGAATCTCACGCTGATGCCGGCGCTGATCGAGAACTACCAGCAGGCCTACGACTGGGAGAAGCAGCCTATCGGCAAATGGCTCGAGGACTACCTCGACCAGCACGGCGTCAAGATCATCACGTGGATCTGGCAGGGTGGCGGCGTCGCGTCGCGCGACAAGCCGATTCTCGTGCCGGCTGACGTCAAGGGACTGAAGACGCGCGGCGCGGGCAAGGAGATCGAGCTGATGCTGCAGGCGGCCGGCGCGTCGATCGCGACGTTTCCGTCGACGGAGACCTACAACGCGATGCAATCGGGCGTCGTCGACGCGCTGTGGACGTCGAGCGCGTCGCTGATCAGCTTCCGGCTGCAGGAAGTGGCGCACTACGTGACGACGGCACGCGACCACACGTTCTGGTACATGTTCGAGCCGATGCTGATGTCGAAGGCGGCGTACGACAAGCTGACGCCCGCGCAGCAGAAGATCGTGATGGACGTCGGCCATTCGCTCGAGAAGTTCGCGCTCGACGCGTGCAGGAAGGACGATCAGCGCGTCGCCGACGTGTTCGCGAAGGCCGGCGACAAGGTGTCCGACATGAACGCGCAGCAGTTCGCGCAGTGGAAGACGCTCGCGCAGAAGAGCGCGTGGAAGGACTTCGAGGATCACGTCAAGGACGGCAAGCACCTGATCGACATGGCGACGGCCGTCGACTGATGGCGTCGCCTTCGCTCGCGCGCCGCCTTCGTCCCGAGCACGGCGAAGGCGGCGATGCGAAGGACGCGCGCGAGGCGCCGCCACGTCGCGCGTGGTCGGCGCTCCACCGCGCGATTGCGGCGATCAATGCGCTTTGCGTGCTGATCGGCGGCCTGCTCATCCTCGCGTCCTGCATCGCGATCTCGAACGAGGTCGTGTGGCGCTACTGGCTGCGTGCGCCGCACACGTGGTCGCTCGAGCTCAACATCTTCCTGCTGATCGCAGCGACATTCCTCGCGGCCGGCGGCACGCAGGCGGTGCGCGGCCACGTTGGAACGGAGGTGCTGCAAACGTTCATGCCGGCGCGCTGGAATCGCCGCCGGATCTTCGCCGGCGACGTCCTGTCGCTGCTGCTCTGCGCTTTCATCGCCATCAAGGTGTGGGCCTATGCGTGGCAGGCGTGGAGCGAAGGCTGGACCACCGATTCGGTGTGGGCGCCGAAGCTCTGGATCCCGTATGGACTGATGGCGGCCGGCATGACCCTGCTGACGGTCGAGTACGTGATGCAGGTGATCGATGATCTCGTGCATCGAACGTCGCGCGTCGTGCACGGAATCGAAGACAGTGCGGAAGCTCATGAGCCCCAATGAGATCGGCATCCTGTTCATCGCCGTCGCGCTGATCCTGCTCTTGTCCGGCATGCCCGTCGCGTTTGCGCTCGGCAGCGTGTCGGTGGCGTTCATGCTCGCGTTCATGCCTCCCGCGAACATCGCCGACCTGGCCGAGACGCTCTACCAGGGACTCGACAACTTCACGCTGCTCGCGATTCCACTGTTCATTCTGATGGGCGATGCGGTCGGGAAAACGGGCGCCGCGGAAGACCTGTACGAATCGGCGTATCGCTGGCTCTACCGGCTGCCCGGTGGCCTCGGCATCGCGAACGTCGTCGGCTGCGCGATCTTCGCCGCGATGTGCGGATCGAGCACCGCGACGGCCGCGGCGATCGGCGCGATGGGCATTCCCGAGATGCGCAAGCGCGGCTACGCGGGCGGCCTCGCCGGCGGGCTCGTCGCCGCGGGCGGCACGCTCGGCATCCTCATTCCGCCGTCGATCACGTTCATCCTCTACGGCATCGTCGTCGAGCAGTCGATCGGCCAGCTCTTCATTGCGGGCGTCGTCCCCGGCATCCTTCTCGCCAGCCTTTTCGCGCTGTGGGTCGGGTTCAAGTCGCATCGCACGAATCGTCGTGCGCTGCGCGGCGATGATCGCGCGGCCCTCGTCCGCGACGCGTTCACGCTGCGCGAGCGGGTGCGCGCGCTACCGCGCCTGCTGCCCTTCATCGTGATCATCACGATCGTGATGGTGACGCTCTATGGCGGCTTCGCAACGCCGTCGGAGGTCGCGGGCGTCGGCGCGCTCGCGACGATCGTCGTCGTCGCGCTCGTCTATCGCTGCTATCGGTGGACCGACGTGAAGCCGATCCTCGTCGGCACCGCGCGCGAGTCGTGCATGCTGATGATGATCATCGCGATGGCGTTCCTGTTCACCTACGTGATGAGCTACCTGCACATCACGCAGGAGGCGACGCAGTGGCTCGTCGGGCTGCCGCTGTCGCGCTGGGAATACCTGTTCTGGATCGACGTGCTGGTACTGCTGCTCGGCTTCTTCCTGCCACCGGTCGCCATCATCCTGATGATCACGCCGGTGATCATGCCGGGACTGCGCGCACACGGCTTCGATCCCGTGTGGTTCGGTGTCAACATGACGATCGTCATGGAAACCGGGCTCATTCACCCGCCCGTGGGTTTGAACCTGTTCGTGATCCAGGGCATCGCGCCCGACATCTCGCTGCGCGAGCTGGTCCTCGGCGTGCTGCCGTTCATCGTGATCATCCTCGCGTTCGTCGTCCTGCTGTCGGCGTTCCCGCAGATCGCGCTGTGGCTACCGCACGCGTTCTTCCATCACTGAGCGCTGCAGAGCCGCCGCAAAGCGCGAAGCGCCCCCGGGGAGCACCAGGCGAGTCAGGCCGGCGGCAGGAATTTCGTCGGATCCATCGGCTTGCCGTGGCGGCGAATCTCGAAATGCAGCTTCACCTGGTCGGCGTCGGTCTTGCCCATCTCCGCGATCTTCTGGCCGCGCGTCACCTGTTGGCCTTCCTTGACGAGGATCTCGCGGTTGTGCGCATACGCGGACAGGTAAGTATTGTTGTGCTTGATGATGATGAGCTTGCCGTAGCCGCGCAATCCATCCCCGGCATAGACGACGCGTCCCGCCGCGCTCGCGCGCACCGGCTCGCCGGCCGTGCCGGCGATGTCGATGCCCTTGAGGTTCGCCGTCTCGGAGAACGCCGTCACGATCTTGCCTTTCGCCGGCCATGCCCAGTCGAGACGGTCGGAATCGTTCGCCGACGAAGCCGACGGCGCTGACGTGGGCGGCGCAGCCGCGGGCGCCGGTGCGGCATTCGCAAGCGCCGGCGTCGCATTCGCCGGCGCCGCCGCCGCGGGTGCCGGCACGGCGTTGCGCGGTTCGGCCTTCGCGTCCTGGGGCGGCAACGTGAGCGCTTCGCGCGGGGCCGGCGCTGCGCTCGCGGCGAGATCGAGGTCGCGCACCGCCTGTTCCGAATAGGGCACCTTCACCGCCTTCGGCGACGTCTTCAGGCTCCCTTGCGATAACGCGAGCGATGACGAAGGCGGCGCGGATGGCGATCGATTCGCCGGCGGCGCGGAGAGCGATGCATTTGGCAGGGGCGCCGATGCCGGATTGCTTTCGACGACTGCCGGCGGCGTTCGCAATGGTGCCGTCGTCACGCCGTTCGCGCCGTCCTGCGGCATCGCCGGTCCCGCGATCGGAGCCGGTGCGGGCTCGCCGGGTGCAGTGAGCCGCAGGACCTGGCCCGGATAAATGCGGTTGACGTTCTCGAGGTTGTTCCATGCTGCGAGTTCGCGATAGTCGAGACCGCTGTCGAGCGCGATCTGGTGCAGCGTGTCGCCGCGCTTGACGGTGTACGTCGCGGACGGCGGCGCTTCGGGCGTCGGTACACCTGCTGCCGGCGCGATGGCGGTTCGCGATGGAACGCCGCGCCCGAGTGGCCGCTCCTCGACCGGCGCAGGGCGATGCGTCGCGCATGCGGCCGCAACGAGCGCCCCGGCGACGAGCAGCGAAGGCAAACGGAAGCGTGCGAAGGATCTGAACAGCGAAAACGAATGCATCGAGAAGTGAAGGGAACGCTCGGCGAAGATCATGCAAGGCCTGGAAGGAGCGGCACGAATCGAACCGCATCGAAGACTTGCTCGCGAATGCCGGCCGGTGCCGCCTCGATCACCGTGAGACGCTGCACGCCGCGTTCGCCATCGTCGTTCTGCACGAGCGGAAGGACCATGCGGCCGCCGGGCTTCAGGTACTTGAGGAGCGTCGTCGGCACATGGGTTGCGCCGGCCGCGACGATGATCGCATCGACGGCAAGCGATTCGCCGAGATCGGCGCTTCCGTCGCCGTGCGCCAGGCGTACGTTGCGAATCTTCAGCGACTGCAGGTGCCGGCGTGCCTTGTTGACGAGCGCGACGATGCGCTCGACCGTATAGACCGTCTTCGCGAGCTGCGCGAGCACTGCGGTCTGGTAACCGCAGCCGGTGCCGATCTCGAGCACGCCATCGAGATCGCGGCCATTTCGCGCCAGCTCGGTCATCCGCGCGACGACCCACGGCTGCGAGATCGTCTGCCCGCTGCCGATGGGCAACGGCGAATCGTCGTAGGCGCGGATCGCGAGCGCTTCGTCGACGAAGATGTGCCGCGGAATGGAATTCATCGCCGACAGCACCACTTCGTCGCGAATGCCTTCGCTGCGCAACCGCTCGACCATCCGTGCGCGTGTGCGATCGGACGTCATGCCGCTGCCGGCCGTTCCCCTGCTGCCTGACCCTGGCGCCGCCATCAGTCGCTCGTCACGCGCAAAGCCAGCCATCGACGCCGCGCATCTGCTCGCGATTGGTGAGGTCGATCTGCAGTGGCGTCACGGAAATCCAGCGGTTTTCGACAGCATGGAAGTCGGTTCCCTCGCCTGCATCGGCCGCAGGACCCGCTGCGCCGACCCAGTACACGGTCTCGCCACGCGGGCTTTGCATGCGGACCACGTCCTCGGCCTTGTGGCGCCGTCCAAGCCGCGTGATCCGATAACCGCGCACCTCTGCGCGCGTGACGTCGGGAACGTTCACGTTCAAAAGCCACGGTCCCGCGGGCTGCCGCTGATGCCGCTGCAGCAATTCGAGTGCCACGCCGGCAGCGGTTTCGAAATGCGCCGCCGTCTTCGACGCGAGCGACAGCGCCACCGATGGAACGCCGAGCAGGAAGCCCTCGGTCGCCGCTGCGACGGTACCCGAATAGATCGTGTCGTCGCCCATGTTGGCGCCGAGATTGATGCCGGACATGACCATGTCGGGCAGTTCGTTCAAAAGGCCGGTCACCGCAAGATGAACGCAATCGGTCGGCGTGCCGTTGACGAACAGGAATCCGTTCGGTGCGCGGCGCACCGACAGCGGACGGTCGAGCGTCAGCGAATTGGATGCGCCGCTGCGATCGCGCTCGGGCGCGACCACGGTGATGTCCGCGTGCGGCGCGAGCGCCGCGGCAAGATGCTCGAGTCCCGGCGCGAAATAGCCGTCGTCGTTGGAAAGGAGGATGCGCATCGGCGCGGTTCGCGCTTGATTTTCGTTGCGACGTGCGTGTTCTGGCCGCGCACCGCGATGGGCGCGAATTATACCGCGGCGCCTCGTAATGTCGCCGCAGGCTGACCCGCGCAACGCGCGATGCTAGCATTGGCCCATGCGCGTGCGAATGGCCTGTCCGCGGCGCGCGTGCAACGCCGCGCCGTGATGTCCGGTGTCTCCCCGTTCGACGATGTTGCCGAGAGCGCCCGGCGCCTGTCGGCGACCCCGCTCGATGCGCTTTTCGCGCGCGATCCGGATCGCACGAAGTCGCTTTCGCTCGACTGGAACGACTGGCGCGCCGACTTCTCGAAGGAGCGCATCGACGAGCCGGCGCTCGCGGCGCTGCTTCGCGCCGCCGAGGCCGCCAACCTGCCGCATTGGATCGCTGCGCTTTTCGCCGGCGAGAAGATCAACGTGTCCGAGCACCGGCCCGTGCTGTACACCGCGTTGCGCGCGCCTTCGTCGACGAGCGTCTTCGTCGACGGCGTCGACGTGGTCGAGCAGATGCGCGCGACGCGCGAGCGCATGCGCGTGCTCACGGCGGCGATTCGCGAGGGGCGCCGCAAGGGCGCAACGGGCCGCCCCGTGCGCTGCGTCATCAACATCGGCATCGGTGGCTCCGATCTCGGGCCACGGCTCGTCTGCGAGGCGCTCGAAGGCAGCACCGACTTCCGCAGCAGCGCGCCCGGTGTCGCATTCGTCTCGAACGTCGATCCCGAGCACCTCTCGCGCGCGCTCGCCGATCGCGATCCCGCGGCGACGCTGTTCATCGTCACATCGAAGACGTTCACGACGCAGGAAACGCTCGCGAATGCGCAAAGCGCGCGCGAATGGCTGCGCCGCGGTCTCGGTGACAGCGCCGATCTCGCGCCGCATTTCATCGCCGTCACGTCGAATATCGACGCGGCGATGCGCTTTGGCGTGCGCGAAGCCGACTTCCTGCCGATGGCCGAAGGCGTGGGTGGCCGCTACTCGCTGTGGTCGTCGGTCGGGTTCGTGATCGCCGTTCGCGCCGGATGGCAGGCGTACGCCGACCTGCTCGATGGCGCGCAAGCGATGGACACGCATTTCCGGATGGCGCCGCTTGCGCGCAACCTGCCGGTGATCCTCGGCCTCGTCGGCTACTGGAACGCGCGCTGGCTCGGCCATCGGCAGCGCATCGTCGCGCCCTACGCGCAGGCGCTGGCGCGCCTTCCCGCCTATCTGCAGCAGCTTTCACTCGAAAGCAACGGCAAGAGCGTGCGCCGCGACGGAACGCCGGTCGACGGTCCGACGGCGCCTGCGCTATGGGGCGACGTCGGCACCGACAGCCAGCATGCGTTCTTCCAGTGGCTGCATCAGGGGACGCACGAGGTGCCGGTCGAATTCATCGTGCCGGTGCGCGCGACGCATCCGCTTCGCGATCAGCAGACGCTGCTCGTCGCGAATGCGCTCGCGCAGGCGCAGGCGCTGATGGTCGGCCGCGACGGCGTCGCATTGCGCACCGAAATGCTGGCGCAGGGACTTGCGAACGGCGAGCTCGAGCAGGCAATCGCGGCGCGCCGCTGCCCGGGCAACCGCGCGTCGACGATGCTGCTGCTGCCGAAGCTCGATGCGCACAGTCTCGGCGCGCTGCTCGCGCTCTACGAGCATCGGACGTTCGTCGAAGGCGTCCTCCACGGAATCAATTCGTTCGACCAGTGGGGCGTCGAGCTCGGCAAGACGCTCGCGAAGCCGATCGTCGCGGCACTCGCCGGCGACGCGCCGCTGCCGGAGGGCACCGATGCGTCGACGCGCGCGCTCGGCGCGTGCGCGCGCACGCTCACGTCGCGAAGGGCCGCCCCGGGCGACTGATCCGCTCCCCGGGGGGGCAGCGAGCGAAGCGAGCGTGGGGGGACGTTTCATCTCATTTGCGCGCTGAAGTCGCGCGCGTCGCGTCGTATTCCGCGCGAATCGCCTCGGCGAGCGACGTGACGGCCGATGCATAGAGCCGGCTCTTGTTGTAGCGCGTGATCACGTAGAAGTTCGGGAAGACGATCCGCAAATCCTCGCCGTCGCCGTCGCTGTCGGCGTCGGGGTTCACCTCGAGCGACAGCAGGCCGACGGGTTCGGGCGACAGCGGATCGGGAAGCCACTCGGCGGCCACGCCATCGTCGTTCCACGCCGCGAGTGGACGCCGCTCGCTGATGCCGCCGTCGAGCCTGCGAAACGCCGCCTCGCGCTGCGACGGCGCGATCATGGCTTTCGTCCAGATCGGCTGGCCGCGCAGCCAGTCGTGCCGCGCCAGGTAGTTCGCGACGCTGCCGATCGCGTCGTCGCCGCTTTGCCAGAGGTCGATGCGGCCGTCACCGTCGAAATCGATCGCGTATTCGCGCACGCTGCCCGGCATGAACTGCGGCACGCCGAACGCACCGGCGAACGAGCCCTTCGGCACGAGC
>JAICLP010000290.1 GCA_025925475.1 Burkholderiales bacterium
CACGCGCTCGATGTTCGCCGAAAGACCCGGAGACCACGGACGCACGTCGACCCGCTCGCGAATGCACATCGTCATCTCGTTGCGCAGCGTCGCGAATCCCGAGTGCATCTCGGCGCTGATCGAGCGCGCCCACGCACGGGCGCCCGGATCGTCGGGCCACATCCGCGGATGGCGCTCGGCGAGATGCTGCGCGATCGCGAGCGAATCCCAGACGACGGCGTCCCCGTCGTCCAGGCATGGCACGAGTCGCGATGGCAGGAACGGATAGCGGCCCGGGTTCGCGACGAGGTCGTCGAGCGGCACGTCGACCGTCTCGAAAGGCTCGCCCGACAGCTTCATCACGAGCCAGCCGCGCAGCGACCACGACGAATAGTTCCTGTTGCCGACGTAGAGCTTCATCATTTTGGAACCGTTTTCCCCGGATTGAGAATGTCGTTCGGATCCAACGCGCGCTTGATCGCCTGCATCAGCGAGACCGCGTCGCCGTGCTCGGCAACGAGCGCATCGAGCTTGTGCACACCGATTCCATGCTCGCCCGTACAGGTGCCGCCCATCCTGATCGCACGCGCGCTGACCCGCGCGGCCAATCCTTCCGCCTTCGCGCGCTCCTCGGGCTTCGCAGGATCGAACAGCACGACGAGGTGGAAGTTGCCGTCGCCGACGTGCCCGACGATTGGCGCGATCAGACCCGTTTCGACGATGTCGGCCTGCGTCTCGAGCACGCATTCGGTGAGGCGCGAGATGGGCACGCACGCATCGGTTGCAAACGCCTGCATGCCCGGTGCGAGGGCGAGCACCGCGTAATAGGCGTTGTGGCGCGCCTTCCAGAGCTTCGACCGTTCTTCCTGCGCACTCGCCCATTGGAAGCGGCTGCCGCCGTGGTCGGCGGCGATCGATTCGATCATTTCGGCCTGCTCGCGCACGCCCGCTTCGGTCCCGTGAAACTCGAAGAACAGCGTCGGCTTCGGCTCGAAGTCGAGTTGCGAGTAGCGGATGCACGCATCCATCTGCGCATCGTCCAGCAATTCGATCCGCGCGACGGGAATGCCGAGCTGCATCGCGACGATCACCGTGTCGACTGCGCCCTTGAGATCGCCGAACTGACAGACGGCCGCCGAGATCGCCTCCGGCAATCCGTACAGCCGCAGCTGCACTTCGGTGATGATGCCGAGCGTGCCCTCGGCGCCGACGAAAAGCCGTGTGAGGTCGTAACCCGCGCTGGATTTGCGCGCGCGCCCGCCGGTGTGGACGATCCGGCCGTCAGCTGTGACGACCGTCAGCCCCAGCACGTTCTCGCGCATCGTTCCGTAGCGCACCGCGTTCGTTCCCGACGCACGCGTCGACGCCATGCCGCCGATCGTCGCGTTCGCGCCCGGATCGATCGGAAAGAACAGTCCGGTGCCCTTGAGCTCGGCGTTGAGCGCCTCGCGTGTGACGCCCGCCTGCACGCGACAGTCGAGATCGGCCTCGTTGACTTCGAGCACCCGATCCATCTGCGAAAGGTCGAGGCATACGCCGCCGTAGAGCGCAGCGACATGGCCTTCGAGCGATGTGCCGACGCCGAACGCGATCACCGGGATGCGCGACGCGTTGCAGATGCGGACGATGGACGCAACCTCCTCGTTCGTCCTGGGAAACACGACGATGTCGGGCATGCCCGCATCGGCGAGCCCCTCGCCGTGCGAATGCTGCTCGCGGATCGCATGGCTCGTCACGGCGCGCTCGCCGTACTCGCGCTGAAGCCGCTCGGTCAGCTCGGCGACTTTCGGTCGCGCCTTGTCGGTCGTCGTATTCATGGCAGTTCCATCTTCGAACCAGGGCCTGTTAACAGGCCCTAAAAGCGCGGCAGCTCGGGATGCCGTAACGCGCCGTGATGCACGTGCATCGCGCCGAACTCCGCACAGCGTGCGAGGGTCGGCACCCCTTTGCCCGGATTGAGCAGGCCGTGCGCATCGAAGGCGCGCTTGATGCCGAGGAAGCGCTCGAGCGCGGCGGGCGCGAACTGCGCGCACATCCCGCGAATCTTCTCGATGCCGACGCCGTGCTCGCCGGTGATCGTCCCGCCCACCTCGATGCACAGCTCGAGGATCCGGTCGCCGAATTCGACGGTGCGATCGCGATCGCCCGGTCTGTTCGCGTCGAAGAGGATCAGCGGATGCAGGTTCCCGTCGCCCGCATGAAAGACATTGGCGCACGGCAGCTCGTACTCGCGCGACCAGATCTCGATCTGCCGCAAGACGCCGGGCAACGCCGCGCGCGGAATCGTGCCGTCGATGCAGTAGTAATCCGGCGATATGCGGCCGACGGCCGGGAATGCCGCCTTCCGGCCCGACCAGTACAGCAGGCGCTGTGCCTCGTCGTTCGAAACGCGGATCCCGGTCGCGCCGCTGGCCGTCAGGACTTCGCGGATTTCTGCCATCTCCGCGGCGACCTCGGCCGGGGTTCCGTCGGCTTCCACGAGCAGGACTGCGGCTGCATCGAGTGGATAGCCCGCGTGCACGAACTGCTCGACGGCGCGCGTCGCGTCGCGGTCCATCATCTCGAGGCCGCCGGGAATGATGCCCGCCGCGATCACCTTGCCGACCGCCGCGCCGGCTTTCTCGATGTCGTCGAATGCGGCGAGCGCCACCTGAGCGAGCGCGGGCTTCGGCAGCAGCTTGACGGTGATCTGCGTGATCACCGCAAGCAGGCCCTCGCTGCCGCAGATCAGTGCGAGCAGGTCGTAGCCAGGCGCGTCGAGCGCATCCGCGCCGAACTCGACGATGTCGCCCGTGATCAGGACGCCGCGAACCTTGCGCACGTTGTGCACGGTGAGGCCGTACTTCAGGCAGTGGACGCCGCCGGCGTTCTCGGCGACGTTGCCGCCGATCGAGCATGCGATCTGCGAGGATGGATCGGGCGCGTAGAAGAGACCGTACGGCGCCGCCGCTTCGGAAATGGCGAGGTTGCGCACGCCCGGCTCGACGATCGCAGTTCGTGTGATCGGATCGATCTCGACGATGCGGCGAAATTTTGCGAGCGACAGCACGACGCCCGCGGCCACCGGAAGCGAGCCGCCGGAAAGGCTGGTGCCCGCACCGCGCGCCACGACCGGCACGCGTGCCGCATGGCAAAGCTTCAGAATCGCGACGACCTGCGCCTCGTTCTCCGGCAGCACGACCGCACCCGGCTGCTCGCGATAGAGCGTGAGCCCGTCGCATTCGTACGGCCGCGTGTCCTCCGGCTCGGTGAGAAGCGCCGAGGAAGGGACGATCGTGGCGAGCGCCGAGGTGAACTTCTGATCGAGCATGAGGGCCGCGGTAATGGTCGATTATTTCATAGTGCCAATGAACACCGACGCGGGCGGCCGAACCTCTTGGAATGCGTGAGGCACGCATCCATGTTGAGGCGTTCAAGCGACCGGCTCCCCTGCGGCTCGACTGCTAGAATCGCCCGCGAGCCGGCCGTACCGGCCCGCTTGGCTGCCCTGGAGAATTTGCGATGCGTCACTTTCGTTTGCTGCTCGCCGCGCTGTTCGCGCTCGTTCCGCTCGCCGCCTCGCCCGCGATGGCGCAGACGACGCTCAAGATGAACATCTCGCTCGCGCAGAACTCGCACTACGGCGTTGCGATCGACACGTTCGCGCGCGAAGTCGAGAAGCGCACGAACGGCCGCTACAAGGTCCAGAACTTCTATTCGGGCGCTCTCGGCGCCGAGCGCGAGTCGATCGAGGCGCTGCAGCTCGGCACGCTCGACCTCACGATGACGTCGACCGGTCCCGTGCCGAATTTCGTGCCCGAGATTGCGATCCTCGACATTCCGTTCCTGTTCCGCGATTACGCGCATGCGCGCGCCGTGCTCGATGGCCCGATCGGCCAGGCGATGCTGAAGAAGTTCGAGCCAAAGGGCATCGAGGCGCTCGCGTGGGGCGAGAACGGATTTCGCAACATGACGAACAGCAAGCATCCGGTGAAGGAGCCGTCCGATCTCAAGGGCCTCAAGATGCGCACGATGGAAAACCCGGTGCACATCCAGGCGTACAAGGCGTTCGGGATCATCCCGACGCCGATGGCGTTCACCGAGGTGTATACGGCGCTGCAGCAGGGCACCGTCGATGGACAGGAGAATCCGCTGTCGGTGATCGAGGCGGCGAAGCTCGATCAGGTGCAGAAGTACCTGACGCTCACGCGTCACGTCTATTCGCCGGCACTGATCCTGATGAGCAA
>JAICLP010000084.1 GCA_025925475.1 Burkholderiales bacterium
CATGACATTTCCTCCTTCTGTCGGCCGCGCGTTCTTCGAACGATTGGCGCGGATCGCGAAACTCTAATCGGAACGCGGCGAATGTCAATCCGTCCAAGGTCGAAAAAGTGGCACGCCTTCGCATCATCGTGCCTAGCGGACTCGACGAAGGTCGAATGCGAGTGCGCGAGTCGTTCTTTCGTCGGACTCGCGATGTCGCTTTGTTGAAACGAGTGCGCACCGAACGCATGAGGACGTTACCATTCGCGCTCGGAGGCAATCGATGAACATGATGCGCATCATGCAGGCGGTCGCGATGTTCGTGCTGCTCGTCGCGACGCACGCCAACGCATTCGAAGGCGACGTGCACTACGGTCTGACGCAGTGGCTCGCGATGCAGGCAGGATTCGGGACCGAGGCTGCGCAGATCATCGCGACCGGCGATCAGCGCGTCGAGTCGGGCGACATGCAATTCATCGAGCTCGTGCTGATCTACGCGTGCGTCGGCAAGGACGATCTCGCGCAGCGCCTCGCCCATGATCAGGACTATCCGTCGGCGGGACCGGTGAGCGGACCACCCGAGCAGCGGATGGTGCAGGCGGGAAGCGCGGTGGCGGCAAAGGCAGCCACGGATTTGTTGAAGACGCCGCTCGACAAGTCGCCTTACATGCTGCTGCTGCTCGGCGGCGCCGTGCACACGCTGCAGGATTCGTGGTCGCATCAGGGCACGCCCGACGTCCCGAAGCCGGGAGACGCGATCACCTGCGATCCGAACCGCGCGTGGGCCCACCCGGCAGCACGCGGCGGGTGGAATTCGCACAAGGCCGATCTGACGAAGGACTGGCCCGCCGACACGATCGCAATGGCGAAGGCGACGTACGACATCTTCGTCAAATACCCGATGCCGCCGGGTGCGAAGCAGACGCCGAAGGCGTGGGACGCGATCGCACCCGAGCTCGATGGGTTCGTGCGAGCGGCGACGAAGGCGGACAAGAAGAGCTGGTTCGTCGCGCACGGCATCGACGACGTGTCGTTTCTGGAGGGCATCAGCCTTCCCGACGGCAAGGAGCCGTTCACGGAGAAGTGGCCGGGCCGCAGGCTGCCGCCGTTGCCGTCGGCCGAATCACGGCAGCACGACGTCGATCCCGACGTGCTGGCGTTCTTCAACCGCTTCTTCACGCAATGGATGTCGAGCGACGATTTCAACGCGCTCGCAACGACGTTCGGTCCGCTCGATGCGAAGCATCGCAAGAAGCCGGTTGCCGACGCCGAGCTCGTCGCGCGCCTCGCGGCATGGCGGCTGCGTGATCATGGCCGCATCGCTGACATTGCGCATTCGCTGAAGCCGCTCACCGTGAAGCAGCGGCGCGAAATCGCCGTGGCGGCGAAGGCGAGCGGTGCGCTTGCGCATTACGCGTCGCCCGGCGACGCATTCTTTCCGCTGCTGCCGCGCGGCAAGGATGTCTCCCCGTTGCTGCCGTTCTACGTCGCCGTCGACAAGACGAGCGCCGGCAAGCCGCGCGCGATCGCGGTCGCGAAATTGCGGCACGTGCCCTACGACTCCATCGCGGTCATCGCCGCGCAGGTCGAGGGTGAGTGGCGCATCGTGTCGATTACCGCGGTCGTCGATCACTAGGACGAACGACCCCCACGCTCGCTTTGCTCGCTTCCCCCGAGGGGGAGCGTCAGTCGCTTGAGGCGGCCGGCGCGACTGACCAGCGACGTACGACTCGCGCACCGGCACGCCATTCGATCGCTTTCCGGCGAATTCGACCTTGGTCTAATTTACATTGCCCACGAATCGCGCAGAGTACGACCTTCCCGGGGGCACGCCCTGCTGCGAGAAACGCCAGGGCGAATATGGAGGAACGAGTCATGAGGAACAGGATGCGGTGGCAGGCAGCGCGAGCTTCGTCGCTCCTGGTCGCGCTGGGTTTGATCGTGAGCGCGGGCATTTCGTCCCCAGCGCAAGCTGCAGGCGACGCGCAGCTCACGGTGCCGAAGGCCACGTGCGGTCCGGGAGACCATCCCGAAACGGCGCTGCAGGGGCAGGTACCGGCTGCGTTGCGAGCGGCCGGGTTCAAGGGATTCAATTGCAATCTCGAACTCGTCGGCCAGAGCAAGGGCGACGGCGCCAACTGGCAAAGTGCCGAATATCGCGACTCGATCGGCAACTCGACCAGCCAAGGAAAGGGCGTCGGGCACAAGCAGGGCGTCGTCTGCGCGTACCACGGCACCGCCTTCACGACGGCGAACCGCACGCACGTCGGCGTTCCGGCCATCGACGTCACCGACATGAGCCACCCGACGCCGACCGCGTACCTGGCGACGACGTCGATGCTCGATCCGTGGGAGTCGCTGAAGGTCAATCAGCGGCGTCAGCTGCTCGCGGCCGACAACGGACACAACGGCGGCGGCGGTCCGGAAGTGGACATCTACGACATCTCGACCGACTGCACGCAACCGCAACTGCTCGCGAGCCTTCCCGTCGGTACGGGCAGCGACGGCGGTGACGTCGCCCCGGTCATCGGGCACGAGGGAAGCTGGGCGCCCGACGGCTTGACGTATTACGGCGGCGATCTGCGCACGCATGGCGGCCAGTACTACGCCGTCGATACGGCGGATCCGGTGCATCCGAAGCTCATCACGACCTGGGTTCCGGGATTTGCCAACGTGCACGGGATGTCGATCAGCGACGACGGCAAGCGCGGCTACTTCGTGTCGCTCGGGACGTCAGGCGGCGCCGCCGGATTGACCAATCCCGCGATCGCGGCGAACAACGGCCTGCTGATCTACGACCTGTCCGACATTCAGGCGCGCAGGCCGAACGCGCAGGCGAAGCTGATCAGCACGCTGTTCTGGAAGGACGGGTCCGGCGCGCAGCACACGATACCGATCACCGTCAAGGGCAAGCAATATCTCGTCTTCGTCGACGAGGCGGGCTCTGGCGGATTCAGCAGCCAGGCGCAGCGCGAGGCGGCATGCGCGGCGAACATGCCGCCCTATCCGATGGCGCGCATCATCGACATCAGCGACGAGAAGAACCCGAAGATCGTGTCGCGGCTCGGGCTCGAGACGCACGATCCGGCGAATTGCGCGCAGGTGCTGCCCGATCTCGTCGGACTCTCGACGTTCACCTACGGGAGCCACTATTGCAGCGTCGACAACCGCGAGAAGACGACGACGCTTGCGTGCGGCTACTTCAACTCGGGCATACGCGTGTTCGACATCCGCGATCCGGCGAATCCGAAGGAGATCGCATACTACAATCCCGCCGGCACGACGACGCCGAGCCCCGGCTCGAACCATGTGTCGATCGCCCAGTGGCGAGCGGGAGGTCCCGACTGGTGCAGCGCGCAGGTGCATCTGAACGCCGCAAACGGTACGCTATGGACGACGTGCCAGGATAACGGTCTGTTGACGCTCAAGTTCACCCACGGTGTGTGGCCGTTCCCCCAAAGCAAGACGCCTGCAGGCCAGCAGAACTAGCGACGCCGGCGGCACGTCCGCGTCTGGTTGTTTCGTCATTTCACCGACCCCGGCGAGCGATTGCCGGGGTCTTTGCTTTATGCAACTCGGCGGAAGCACGCACGTGCCGATCGCGGCATTGCGCGTTGGCAAGCACGTGCTCGCGGTGGCGATCGGCGCGTTGTCGATCGCGCTGCCCGCTTACGCGGCGGACATTCGCATCACTGGCGGCAACTGCGCGTCGGCCGTCCATCTCGTCGCACACGACGCCGCGCTTTCGGACGTGCTCGGGCGACTGGCGAAAGCGCTCGACTTCGAACTCGTCGACGGCGGCGCAAGCGATGCGCCCGTCACCGTCGACGTCGCCCGCCGCCCCGTCGATCTCATCGCGTCGCTCGCGGGTGACGAGAACGTCAGCATGACGGTCGAGTCGAATCCGCGCTGCCCGCGCCACGAGCGCATCGTCAAGCTGTGGATCTTGCCGGGCAGGCAAACCACATTGGTGCGCACGCGGCCGAGCGCTGCGCAGGCCGAGCAGGCCCGACGCGAGCAGGAAGGCATCGACATGGTGATGCGGGCGCACGGGATGCCGACGTCGGGAACTCCCGCGACGAAGCCCCGCTGATGACATGCCGCGAGCGTCGGCGCCCGGCGATGCAGCCAAGCGCCGACATGAACCGATCTACTCCGCCGACGTTGCCAGCGGCTTGCCCTTTTCGACGATGTACACGGCCAGCACTTTCGCCGGGCCGTTTCCGGTTCGCGCGTCGTGAATGGTGCGCTCGGGCACCTTGTACGAGTCTCCCGACTTCAGCTTGAGCGGCGGCTGGCCGTCGACCAGCAGCGTCATCTCGCCCTCGAGGACGTAACCGGTTTCGATGCCCGGATGGCTGTGGCGCCCGATGTTCGTATTGGGCGCGATTTCGGCGGTTCCAGTGATCACTTCATAAGTGCCCGCTGGCACGTCGGCCTTCTGAAGCGGAGTGCGCTTGATCGCGGACGCGGGAGCCCCCGTTTGTTGCGCAGCAACCACTCCCGGCAATCCCGCCCACGCGAGCAAGGCAACGGCGATTAGCAGTTTGCGCATGACGAACCCTTTCGTGAATGGATGTCTCGGCAAGCGGGGACAGCGTCCGTTCCCGCGCCGCGAGCGAGACTAGCATCAGTGCATCGGGAACGACAGGCTGCAGCGCCGGCAGCGCCCCATCCCAAAAGACAGGCCGCGCAGGCTTTCGCCTGGGCGGCCGGCTCAACGCAAGACGGGAGCGAGCTAGTTCTGCTGGCCGGGTGGCGTCGAGCTCTCCGGGAACGGCCACACGCCGTTCGTGAACTTCAGCATCAGGAAGCCGTTGTCCTGGCACGTCGTCCATAGCGTGCCGCGCGCACGATCGAGATGCACCTGCGCCGAACACCAGTCGGGACCGCCGGGTACCCAGTTGCCGAGCAATGTGTGGTTGGATCCCTTGCTCGCATCGGTGGTGCCCGCCGGGTTGTAGTACGCGATCTCCTTGGGTCGCAGCGGATCGCGGATGTCGTAGACACGGATGCCCGAGTTGAACATGCCGCACGCGAGCGTCGTCGCGTGGTGCCGGTTGTCGACGCTGCAATAGTGCGTACCATACGTGAAGATCGACAGTCCGGCGAGGTCAGGCAGTACGGCATTGCAGTTCTTCGGGTCGTGCACCTCGGTCATCACCTTCGAGACGACCTTGGGATTCGTCTCGTCGGAGATGTCGATGATGCGCGCCATGGGGAAGGGCGACAGACCAGCGGCACACGCTGCAGCCAACTGCGCCTGCGACGTGATGCTGCCGGAGCCACCTTCGTCGACCGCGATCAGGTATGGCTTGCCGTCGATCTTGACGTTGATCGTGTGCTGCGCAGTGGAACCGTCCTTCCAGAGCACCTTGCTGATCAGCTTCGCCTGCGCGTTCGGCTTGCGCGCCTGGATCTCCGAGAGGTCGTAGATCAGCACGCCGTTCGTCGAGGCAACATTCGGGTCGCTCAAGCCGGTCAACGGCGTTCCGCCCAGAGAGACGAAGTAGCCGCGCGTGCCGTCGTCACTGATCGAGAGGCCGTGCACGTTGGCGATGCCGGGCTTCCAGGTTGTAATGAGCTTGGGCTCGGCGGGATTCGCTGTATCCACGGCGTAGTACTGCGCGTTGCGGAGATCGCCGCCGTAATAGGTGAGACCGTCCGGCGCCCATGCACCCTCGTGACCGACGATCGGCGCAACGGCGCCGCCGTCACTTCCCGTACCGACGGGAAGGCTCGCGAGCAGCTGTGGCTGCGTGCAGTCGGCCGAGACGTCGTAGATGTCGACTTCCGGACCGCCACCGCCATTCTGGCCGTTGTCCGCCGCGAGCAGCTTGCGGCGCTCGTTGACCTTGAGCGACTCCCAGGGGTCGAGCATCGACGTTGTCGTCAAATAGGCGGTCGTATGCGGGTTGTGCTCGTTCGTGATGTCGATGACCGGCACGCCGAAGTGCTGACGACCCGCTCCCGACAGCGCAGGGGATGCGGTGCCGTGATAGGCGCAAATGCGGTGTGCACCGTTGCTGAACTCGGTCGTCTGCCAGTTCGCGCCGTCGCCGCGTACCTGCGATATAAGGTCCAGGTTGCAGTTGAACCCCTTGAAGCCCGCGGCGCGCAATGCGGCAGGCACCTGCCCCTGCAAGCCGGTTTCCGGATGATCATTGGGACCGCACGTGGCCTTCGGCACCGTGAGCGGGATGGGGGCATCGCTCGGCTTCTTCTTGTCGACGCTGCCGAAGCCGGCGAGCGCGAGACACGAAACCGCGAGCAGCAGTGTTGCGGCGGGATGAATCGGCGCGCCGCGAATCGATGCGAACTTCATGAAACCTCCTGACGAAAGGGCGGGTCGGCGCTGTTACGTCACGCCGTGTCGTCTACCGCGGATCGTCAGCGTAAGAACATTCGCGTCCCCGGTAAATTCGACCAAAGTCGAGTACGAAGGCCGCTGCTCGTATCGTCTCGAAACGCCAGGAGGCGGTCGTATAATGCGGCGGCAGTTGCCCGCCTCGAGTCTCTCCGTGTACATCTTTCGCCTGCTCGCCGTCATCGGCCTCGTTGCGCTGGCCGCTTGCAGCGACAAGGCGACCTCGCCGTCGACGACGCCAAAATCCGCGCAAGCACCAATCCCCGACGCACCGGCGGCAAGGGGCATCTTCAGCGAGGTCGCGAAGCAGGTCGGCATCGACTTCCGTCACTTGAACGGCATGTCGGGTGAGTTCTATTACCCCGAGGTGATCGGCGCCGGCGTTGCGCTCTTCGATTTCGACAACGACGGCAAGCTCGACGTGCTGATTCTGCAGGGCGGACCGCTCGTGCCCAACGCGGCGGTCGACATGAAGACGTGCACGGCGCGGCTTTACCGGAACGCGCTCGACGTGCAACCCGACGGCAAGCGCGTGCTGCTATTCACCGATGTCACCGACGCGTCGAAGCTCTGCTCGCACGGCTATGCAATGGGCGTTGCAATCGGCGATTACGACAACGACGGGTATCCCGACGTGTTCATCACGCACTTCGGCGCGCCGAATCAACTCTTCCACAACAACGGCGACGGCACGTTCACCGACGTGACGCAAAAGGCTGGCGTTGCCGGCGCCGGCCACTGGGGCAGCAGCGCAACGTTCCTCGATTTCGATCACGACGGCCGGCTCGACCTCTACGTCGTCAACTACGTCGACTATTCGCTCGCCAACAACCAGAAGTGCTTCGCGAGCACGAGCGCGCGCGACTATTGCGCGCCGTCGGGCTACAAGCCGGTGCCCGGGATCCTGTATCGCAATCGCGGCGACGGCACGTTCGAGGATGTCTCGGTCAAGTCAGGCATCACGAAGGCGTTCGGCGCCGGCCTCGGCGTGATGGCGATCGATTTCAACGAAGACGGATGGCCCGATCTTTACGTCGCGAACGATGGCAATCCGAACCAGCTCTGGATCAACCAGAAGGATGGCACGTTCAAGAACGAGGCCGAGATTCGCGGCGCGGCGGTCAATGCGGATGGGATGGCCGAAGCGGGCATGGGCATCGACATCGGCGACTTCGACGGCAACGGCACCGACGACATCTTCCTCACGCACCTGACGCGCGAGAAGAGCACGATGTTCGTCAATCGCGGCCAAGGCTATTTCGAGGATCGCAGCGTCGAGGTCGGCGTCGCCGTGCCGAGCATTCCTTTCACCGGCTTCGGCACTGCATTCCTCGATTACGACAACGACGGCTGGCTCGACGTCGTGGCGGCAAATGGCGCCGTGCACCTGATCGAGGAGCTGCGCGCGAAAGGCGATCCCTATCCGCTGCACCAGCGCAAGCAGTTGTTTCACAACCTCGGCAACGGTCATTTCGAGGAAGCGACGGCCGCCGGAGGTCCCGCCTTCGAATTGTCGGAAGTGGGACGCGGCCTTGCCGTCGGCGATCTCGACAACGACGGTGCGGTCGACTTCGTCGTGAACAACAACAACGGTCCGTTTCGCGTGTTCCACAACGACGTGGGAGCCGCATCCAACTGGTTCGGACTGCGCCTTTTGACCGGCAAGCGCGACGCATACGGCGCTCGTATCGAGGTGCGGCGAACCGGTTTGCCCACGATCGTTCGCCGCGTGCGCGCCGACGGCAGCTACCTGTCGGCAAACGATCCGCGGGTGCTCATCGGCCTCGGCAAGCAGGCGAAGGTCGATGCATTGGTCGTGCACTGGACAGACGGCGTCACCGAATCGTTCGAGCCGCCGGCGCTGTCGCGCTACACGACGCTGACCGAAGGCAGCGGCCGCAAGGGGGCGAAGTCGTGAGCGCGCGCAAGTCTGCGCGACGGGGCATCGCGCTCGTCGGTACCGTGCTGCTCGTCGCATCGTTCGCCGCGTGCACCGATTACACGAAGGACCTGCCTGCCGTGCCCACCGTGCAGACCAACGGCCTCGAGCCGTCGGTCGTCAAGGCCGTGCAGCGCGCGCGTGCGCAATTCGATTCGGTCGCCGCGACACGGCCGTCGCGCGAGAAGCTCGCGTCCGCGTACGGCGAACTCGCGATGACGTACCACGCGCAGGATCTGGTCGCGCCGGCCGCCGTTGCGTATGCGAACGCGCACAAGCTCGATCCCGACGACAAGCGCTGGCCGTATCTCCTCGGCCATCTCTACAACGATTCGTCGCGCGTACCTGAAGCGATTGCGAGCTTCGAGGAAGTGATCGCCAAACATCCGACGGATGCGCCGACGCTTCTTACACTCGGCCAGATCTATCTGCAGACCGGCGCGCTGGACAAGTCGCAGGCCATGTACGAGCGCCTGAAGGCGCAGCCGGGTGGACAGGCGGCCGCGCTCGCGGGGCTCGGCAAGGTCGCGCTGGCGAAGCGCAACTATGCAGTGGCCGTGACCGATCTCGAGGAAGCACTGAAGCTCACGCCCGACGCGTCCCGCCTGCGGCAACCGCTCGCGATGGCGTACCAGGGTCAGGGCGACAAGGTAAAGGCGGAGGAGCAGTTGCGCCTGTTCCGCACGGACGGGTTCGAGCCGAGCGTCGACGATCCGCTCGCCGATGCGCTCTCGGACAGGGTCGCGGCATCCCGCGTGCTCCTGCGACGCGGCCAGCGCGACGGCAAGGCGGGCCGCTTCGATCTCGCGGAAAAGGCGTTTCGCCTCGCGGTCGCCGCCGATCCGAACGACGCCGAAGCAATCGCGAATCTCGGCATCTCGCTCGCGAACCTCGGCCGGATCGACGAGGCGGAGCAGCGCCTGGAGGAAGCGCTTCGCAAGGACGATTCGATCGTGGTCGCGCACCTGAGCCTCGGCGTCGTCTACGACCGGAAGGGCCGCGACGCCGATGCGATCGCACAATATGCGAAGACGGTGAAGCTCGACCCGACGAACGTGGCAGCGCTCGTCTACCAGGCCGATGCGTTGATGCGCACGAACCAGGCGTCGCGGGCGATCCCGCTTTATCGCGATGCGCTGGCAAAGACGCCGGGATCGGGCAGGATGGAAATGTCGCTCGCGATGGCGCTGATCCGCAACGGCCAGCACGCGGAAGCGCGCGCGGTCCTCCAATCGGCGCTCGAGGCGCAGCAGGACAACTACGCGGTTGCGAACGCGCTCGCGCGTCTGCTCGCGACGTCGTCCGATGCATCGGTCCGCGACGGCGCGCGCGCGCTCGAGCTTGCTCGGAAGACCTTCGAAGCGACGCGCAGTCCCGAAGTCGGGCAGACGTATGCGATGGCGCTCGCCGAAACAGGCAGCTTCACCGAGGCGGTGAAGCTGCAACAGGAGACGCTGATTGCCTACGAGCGCTCGAAATTGCCGGTGTTCAGGCCGGCGCTCGAGCGCAATCTCGAGCACTACAAGCGCCGCGAGCCGGCGCGCGAAGGCTGGGCGCCCGAGGATCGGATCTTCCAGCCGCGAAGTCCCGCCGCACAACGCGTGGAGACGGCGCCGCGGCCGTCGTGATCGCCGCTGCTCGCCGGACTACCGCTGCAGTTTGCGCCGCGGCATCGTTGCGTCGCGCACCGGGCTCATTGCCGCATGGCCGACACGAGATCGTGAATGAAGCGCACGGATCGATCGTTGCCATAGGACCAGACCTCGGAGCGCCTTCCGTCACCCGATTCCTCCCAGTGGGAGTGCGTTGGCTCGCCCCACCGGACTATCACATCCTCTTTGGTCATGCCCAGTCGAAGCCTGGATGGAGAAGGGGCTGATCTGCCAGCGACAGCATCTGCATCAGCGCGAGTATTCGTATTCGGCTGCCTCGCAGGTATCGAGGCCAACCGCGCCGTCGGTACCGCGATATTCATCGGCACCCAGCCCATCGATTGGAACCGACACGGAAAATTCTGGTAGAGGTCGAGTCCGTTTTTCGCAACGCACTTGAAGATTTCGGCGGAGGCGAGCGGAGCGACAAACAGCAGTAACCAGAGAATGCGCACGGCTCTCGCCATGGTCACATTTCGCAAACGATGAAAAAGGGCCTCGGCGGCAACATGCCTTGGAGGCCCTGGTTGGTCGCAGACGAGCTATCGCTATCAGTTTTGCGCGCCGGGTGGCGTGGAACTGCCGGGGAACGGCCACACGCCGTTGGTGAATCGAAGCGACAGGAAGCCATTGTCCTGGCAAGTCGTCTGCAGACTCGCCGTCTCTGCATTGAGACGGATCTGCGCGTTGCACCAATCGGGACCGCCCGCCACCCAACCACCCGGGCGGACGTGATTCGATCCGGGGCTCGCCGTCGTCGTTCCTGGCGGGTTGAAATAGGCGATTTCCTTCGGGCGCTGCGGATCGCGAATGTCGAAGACCCTGATTCCCGAGTTGAAATAGCCACAGGCGAGCGTCGTCGCGTTGTGCCGATTGTCGACGCTGCAGTAGTGGCTGCCGTAGGTAAAGGTGGAAAGGCCCGCGAGATCGGGAAGCACCTTGTCGCAGTTCATCGGATCGTGCGTCTCCAGCATGAGCCGCGAGACCAGCTTCGGATTGGTTTCATCACCGATGTCGATGATGCGCGCCATGTTGAACACTGGCACTCCCGCATTGCACGCGGCTTGCCACCCGGCCTGATTCAGGCCGCCCGGGCCGGACTCGTCGACGGCAACCACGTACGGTTTGCCCTTGATCTTGATCAGGATCGGGTGCTGCATCTGGCCGCCGTCGCGCCACAGGAGCTGGCCGACCTGGCGGAACTGCGGATTGGGCAAGCGCTTCTGAAAATCGCTTACGTCGAGGATGAGCAGCCCGTTGGCCGGTTCCGCCGTCAGCAGGTCGACGTTCGAACCCAGGATCCCGGCCTGCGAAACATAGGCGCGCATGCCGTTGTCGCTGATCGTCAGTCCATGCGTCGTGACGGTCGTCGGCGTCAGCTGCGGAAGCGTCCACGTTCCGAGCAGCTTCGGGTGCGTGGGATCGGCGACATCGGTTGCCGTGTACTTCTTGGGCGTGCCGCGATCGCCGCTATACCACGTGAGGCCGTCCGGCGAGAAATTGCCCTCGTGCCCTGCCAGGACCTGGCCCTCCGGCAGCGCTGAGGCATCGCCATTCTGTGGCGACCCGGTCAGCACGCTGGAAAGCAACTGCGGATTGCGGCAGTCGCTGGAGAGATCGTAGATATCGAGTTGGCCGGTGCCTCTCCCGTTGACCGAGTATTCGGCGCCCAACAATTGCCGACGTTCGTTCACCTTCAATGATTCCCACGGATCGAGCATCGACTGCGTCGTGAGATAGCTGGTCGGATGCG
>JAICLP010000158.1 GCA_025925475.1 Burkholderiales bacterium
AGCGCCTCGACGAGGGTCGTCTTGCCGCCGCCCCCGTCGCCCACCCACGCTACAGTACGAATGTCTTGCGTCGCGTAGTCCGCCATCGTCGTCTCCTCCATCAGGGATGGGAGGAATGTACCGCCGATGCAGGGCGCTGTCAGCTTGCGACGGTTGTCGTCGCGCGCGCGTCGCGGCTTTGTCCTACGCGGTGGCAGGGCGATGCGCCGACAGCCGCGAGGCCCGCTCCATGCGAGCATCGACGACGTGCTCGCGAGCCTTCTCCCGTGGTCGGGACCTTCAAGAGCAGCGCGCAAGATCGCGCGCGACCCGCTCGGCTTTCTGATGCAGACGATCCGTACGTTCCGCGCGAACCAGGGATTGCTGCTCGCGGGCGGCGTCGCTTACTACACGCTGCTGTCGATCGTGCCGCTGATGATCCTGCTCGTGATCATCCTGTCGCACGTGCTCGACGCCGCCGATCTGCTCGACACGCTCGGACGTTATCTCGAGATCGTCGCGCCCGGGCAATCTAAACCGCTGATCGACGAGCTGCGCTCGTTCATCGCGCACCGCGGAGTGATCGGGCCGACGCTCGCGGTCACGCTGCTTTTCTTCAGCTCGCTCGCGTTCTCGGTTCTCGAGAATGCGATGTCGGTGATCTTCTACCACCGGGTGCTCCGTAACCGCCGGCGCTTCGCGGTCTCGGTGCTGATCCCGTACCTCTACATCCTGTTCCTCGGCATCGGGCTTCTGGTCGTCACGATCGTCGCCGGCGTGCTGCAATCGCTTGCGCTGCGCACGCTCGACGTGCTCGGGCACGACTGGTCGCTGTCGGGGGTGTCGCGCACCCTCTTGTACCTGATCGGCGTCCTCGGCGAAGTACTCGTGCTCGCGTCGATCTACTTCGTCATGCCGGTCGGGCGGCTGTCATGGCGCCATGCGCTGATCGGTGGCGTCAGCGCGACGGTCCTCTGGGAGATCTCGCGCCACTTGCTCGTCTGGTATCTCGCGACGCTGTCGCAGGTGCAGACCGTGTACGGATCGCTGACGACCGCGATCGTCGTGCTGCTGTCGCTCGAGATCGCGGCGATCGTACTGCTCTTCGGCGCCCAGGTGATCGCCGAATACGAACGGATCGAATGGGAGCCGATGACGAAGAAGCCGACGGGGATGCATACGGCTTAGCTAGCTCCCGATCGCCAGCAATCCGCGTATCTCGCCCAGCAGCTCGTCCTCCTGATACGGCTTGCCGAGGAAGCGAGCGACACCGAGCTCGGCCGCGCGATTGCGATGCTTGTCGGCGGTGCGCGACGTGATCATGATGATCGGGATCGATGCGGTCTTCGCATCGCCCTTGATCGTCTTCGCGAATTCGAAGCCGTCCATCCGCGGCATCTCGATGTCCAGCAGGATCGCGTCGGGCGCGTGATCGGACAAGAGCTTCAGCGCATCGACGCCGTCGCGCGCGGTGAGCACGTCGTAGCCTTCGCGCGTCAGAAGGCGCATCGAAAACTTCCGCACGGTCAGCGAATCGTCGACGACCATCACGAGCTTGCGCGCAGGCGCTTCCTGCGCGGCAGGCAGCCGCACGTCGTCGGACGACTCGTAGGGCAGCACGTCGCCGCGCTGCGCGAGCTGCACCGGATTGATGATCAGCACGATCTCGCCGGTGCCGAGCACCGTCGCGCCCGAGATGCCCTGCACGCGGGCGAGCTGCGTGCCGATGTTCTTGACGACGATTTCCTGGTTGCCGAGCATCTCGTCGACGTGGATCGCCGCGATGCCCTGCCCGCTTTTCACGAGCAGCACCGGGTTGTAGCGCGCCATGTCGGGCATGCTCGCCGCATCGCCGAGCACGCGCGGGAGATAATGAAACGCCCATGCGCGTCCCTGCCACTGCACGCGCGCATCGGCATAGAGCGAGCGCAGCACGTCGGGCTTCACCTGCTGCACCTGCTCGACCATCGTTGCCGGTATCGCCCACAGGCGTCCGCCGGCGCGCACGAGCACCGCCTGCGCGACGGCGAGCGTCAGCGGAAGAAACAGGTTGAAGCGCGTTCCCTTGCCGGGGGCTGTATGCACATCGACGCGTCCGCCGAGCGCGGCGATCTCGCTGCGCACGACGTCCATGCCGATGCCGCGGCCCGAGATCTGCGTGACCTGCGCGGCCGTCGAGAATCCCGGATGGAACAGGCACTCGACGAGCTGATGGATCGTCGGCTCGCTGTCGGCGGCCATGATGCCGAGCGCAACGGCGCGCTCGCGCACGCGCTCGAAATCGATGCCCGCGCCATCGTCGGCGAGCTCGATCGCGATTTCATTGCCGACCTGGCGCACCGTGAGCGCGATCTCGCCCGTTTCCGACTTGCCGGCGGCAAGCCGCGCGGCGCGCGGCTCGAGGCCGTGGTCGAGGGCGTTGCGCAGCAGATGCTCGAGCGGCCCCACGAGCTTTTCGAGCACCGAGCGGTCGAGCTCGGTCTGCCCGCCGTGAATCTCGAGGTTCGCGCGCTTGTCGAGCTCGCGCGCTGTCTTGCGCAGGATCCGGTACAGCCGCTCGGACAGGCTCGCGAACGGCACGGTGCGAATCGCGAACAACCGCTGCTGAACGTCGCGCGACAGGCGCGCCTGCGCGAGCAGTGCGGCATCGGCATCGTCGAGGTTCTTCAAGAGCGACTGCTGCACCGTCGACACGTCGTTGACGCCTTCGGCGAGCGAGCGCGTCAATTCCTGGAAGCGCGTGAAGCGGTCGAGCTCGAGCGGATCGAAATCCTCGTGCGTCGTGGTGGCGCTCGACATCCGCGACTGGATCTGCGTCTCCGCCTGCAGCTCGATCTCGCGTACCTGGCTGCGCAACCTGATGACGCTGCTCGTGAGCTCGAGGAGGTTCGTCTTGAGCGCGCGCAATTCGCCTTCGACGCGCGCACGTGCGATCGCCACTTCGCCCGCTTCGTTGACGAGCTGGTCGACGATGTCGGCGCGCACGCGCAGCATTGCGCGGCCGCCCTCGCCTTCCATCCGATCGCTCGCGCGGCGGCGAGGATGCGAGAACGCGGTGAATTGCGATGTTGCCGGGACCGGTGCGGGCACCGACGCCTCGACGGGCGCCGCAGCCTCGGCCGTTGGAGGGGCTGCTTCGCTGCTCGGCGGCAACGGCGCGAGCCACGGCAACGGCACGTTCGCCTTCCCTTCACGCAACGCATCGAGCACGAAGCTGACGCGGTCGAGATCGGTGTCGAGCGTTTCGAACAGCTCCGCCGACGGTGTCACCTCGCTTTCACCCGAAAGAAGCCGCGACTCCATCCGATGCGCGAGCTCGCCAAGTCGCATGGCGCCGGCCATCCGCGCGCTGCCCTTCAGCGTATGGAGCGTGCGCCTCAGGTGCGCGGGCCCGGACATGTCGGCGGGCGCGCGACGCCAGCCGCGCAGAAGCTCGCCGGCCTGTGGGAACAGCTCGCCGGCCTCTTCGAGGAAAATCGGCAGGATTGTCTCGTCGACGTCGTCGACGACGTCGAGCAGCGACTCGTCGCTCGGCGCGCTCGCCTCACGCACCGGCGCCGGTGGAGGCGGCGCCTGCCATGCGACTTCGGGTGGCGCGGATTCGTCGGCGGCCTCCGCCTGGACGCGCGTTGATGCCTCCTCGGCCTCCGCCTCCACGTGCGCCGACGACGCCTCGGTTTCCGCCTCCACGTGCGTCGATGACGCCTGGGCTTCCGCGACGGTCGGCGCCGGGGCAACTTCGACGTTCTCCTGCAGGGCCTCGGTCGGCGCTTCGAAGAGCGGCGGCGCGAGCGATGCTTGATCGATTGCAGGCGCCGGCGATGCTTCGTCGCGCGCCGGCGACGCGGCATCGACGGCCATCGCCTGCAGCGATGGTTCGGCGGCCGGGACATCGGGCTCGTGCAAGGCCTCCACCGACGGCTCGGTCGTTGTCTGGGCGACGGCTTCCGGCGCGACGACATCGGCGGCGTGCTCCTCCGCGTCGGCGACGAGCTCGAGACGGTCGCTGCCCTCCTCGGACGGAATCAGCGGCTCGCCCGGCGGCAGATTGGCAAGCGCCTCCTGGCGCAACTCGTCGAGCTCGCTAGCGATGTCGGCCGCTTCGCGCTCGTCGCTCGGCGTGAATGCTTCGCGCGCCTTCACGCGGCTCACGAAATGCGCGAGCCCTGCGGTGGCGCGAGCGAGCACCGGCTGCGCAATGCCGGGGAACGGCGCCCCGTGCTCCTCCAGCGCCAGCAGCGCCTGCTCGAGCGCCTGCGCGGTGGTCGCGATCAGCGCGATGCCGCCGGTGCGGTGAATGCCGCACAGCGTATGGCTCGCGCGCACCATCGTCGCGAGCGGCCGGTGATCGGGGTCGAACTGCAGCACCGACACTTCGTGCTGCAAGAGCGCGACGTGCTGATCGGCCTCGTCGCAGAGGATTCTCCACAGCGACGCGGCGAGCCGCACGTCGCCGACGGTCACTTCATCGGCTTCGGCGGCTGCGGATGCGCTCGTGCGCGGCGCATCGGTCAGCAGCGTAAGATCGGGCGCATGCGCGGTTGACGGGCGCCCGCGGGAATCGGTCACGAGCGTCGACGTGTTGTCGGCCACGACGCGCAGGAGCGGCTTGCCGCCGTCGCGAAGATCGAACGGCAGGCCGACGTCGATCGTTTCGTCGAGCGATTCCTCGAGCACCGTTACCGTCGGCGCAGCGCTGCCTTCGATCGGCGCGCCAAGCTCCGGGAACGTGACGAGCTCGAGGTCGGGCAGCCGCGGCGGTTCGTGCGCTTCGAACGGTTCCGCTTCGCCGGCCGGCGCAGGGAATTCGACGCCCTCGCCGGTTTGGCCGGCAAGCGGCCCGAAGTCTTCGGTGTGGAGCGTCGGCGATGCAATGCTCGGCGTCGACACCGGGCCGATCGGGCGCTCGGCCGGAAGCGGCGTGGGCGCGACCGCCGTGGGCTTCGTTGCCGCAACGGGCGGCAACGCAAGGGCGCCCGGCCATTCGGCCTCGACGGCGTGCATCGCAGCCAGCAGCGGCGAGGCGTCGGTCGCGAAACGGCCGGTGTCGCGCAACTCGCGCACCCAATGCCTGAACGACGACGCGGCGACCCCGATCAGCGCGAGGACGGCCGGCGTCACGCGCCGATCCTCTTCGAGCAGCCGATTGTGGATGCGCTCCACGCCCCATGCGAGCTCGCCCAGCTCGGTCAGGCCCACCATGCGACCGCTGCCCTTCAGCGTATGGAACTGGCGGCGAACGGTGAGGAGGGCATCGCGGTCGGCCGGCGAATGCTGGAGCGCCGCGAGATGCGCATCGACGGTATCGAGGACCTCGTCGGCTTCGGTCAGGTAGATGTCGAGCAGCTCGGCGTCGAGTGCGCTCGCGTCGGTCGCGAGCAGGCGCTGCGTCTCCTCCGACAGTTCGGGAGCGGGCGTCGCGCCCGATTCGACGATCCGATCGACGCTCGCCGCGAGCGCTGCGTTCTCGCTGCCGCCGTCGATCTCGCGAATCGCTGCCTTGACCTGTTGCGACAGCTCGGCATCGCCGATCAGGTCGGCATCGTCGCGCAGGCTCACGAGCTTGCCACGCAGCTCGCTTCTCGCCGACGCATCGGCCGGTGCGTCGCGGACGCCGGCCAGCAGCCGCGGCAACGTCGCACGCAACTCGGCGACCGAGTCCTCGACCGATTGCGGCTCGGCGATCGCGGGCTTCGGCGCCGTGCCTTCGCGCTTCGCGATCAGCGGCGCAATGATGCGATCGCAATCGGGTCGCTGATGCAGCACCGCTTCGATGTAGAAGCCGAGACCCGACAGCGATTCGGCGAGGAGCTCGAGGCCTTCCTCGTCGACGGCCGTGTCGGGATCGGCGTAGCTTTCGATCTGCGTCTGGCAAAGCGCGAGCAGCCGGTCGGCGGCGTCGAGCTCGAGCATGCGCAGCGCGCCGCGAATCTGCTGGCCGTCCTTCGCGAGCGCGGTCAATTCGCGCCGGCGCGTGTGATCGCGAAAGAACGCGTCGAGCACCTGCTCCATGTGGCGAAGGTTGACCTGCACTTCGCGCATCACCTGACCGAGCAGCACGCGCTCCTGCGCGCGTCGCGACATTTCATCGAGCGCGGGCGCCCCGTCGCCGGTCGGTTGTCCGGATTGCGCCGCCGCAAGCCGCGCGAGCATCGCGTCCACCTGACTCGCGAAATCGGGCGACAGGTTGCCGAAGTTCTCGAACGCGCTCTCGGCCAGCAGAAGCGCCGTCGCGAATTCCATCGCGATCGGCTCCGACGCCCCCTGCGCGGGCATCGCGGCGAGATGCTCGGCAAGCGCCGCGGTGAGCTTCGTCAATGCGGGCTGGCCGATCTCCTGCGCCTTCGCGTGCGCCGATCCGAGCAGCTGCGTGAGCTTCGGGAGGCTGTCCCCGCGGCCCGACGCCGCCTTGAGCCATGCGTCCTTCGCGCTTGCAAGCTGCTCGCGCGCCTCGCGCAACAGCGGCTTGATGCGCACGACGTCGGCGTCGAGCGTCTCGGGCGCGGGGATCAGCGCACCGAGCTGATACGCGCGCTGCACCGCCTCGATCTGCGGCGCAGCGGGCTTCGCCGTCGCAATGTGATAGAGCACTTCGCGGCGCAGCCGGTCGGCGACTTTCGCGCTGCCGTCGGTGACGCGGCGGATCTGCATGTCGATCCGCGCGACCAGTTGCTTGACGCCGAACGACGCGTCGAGCGCCTTCTTCTCGAGCGCCTCCAGCAATGCGCCGGCCGTCCACCAGAACGCGCGCAGCGCAGGCTGCGCCGTCACGTCCTCGATCGCGGCGACCGCTTCGCGCATCGTCGCGGCGCCGCTGTCATTGCCGCGCAGCCATTCGAGCAAGCCGCGCTGATACTGGCGACGCTCCTTCAGCAAATGCGATGCGAGGCGGGCGGCCGGCATGATCTCCGCGGGCGCTCCGCGCGGCGGCCTGACGTTGAGATCGGGATAGAACAGGTCGGCGGGCGCCGGCCCTTCGCCGCGCGCCTTGCGCATCGCGTCGTATTCGGGCGCTAGCGCGAGTGGAATCGGCGGCGCGCCGTTCGCGACGTCGTCGAGGAACACGCGCAGCCGATGGCATGCGCGATCGACCGCGTCGACCGCCTTCGGCACCGCATCGGCCGCAAGCTCTTCCATTCGCGCCAACTGGCGCTCGATCTCGTCGGTGAACGCGACGACGCCATCCAGGCCGACCATCTGGATCGCGCCGGCCGCCTGGTGGACGTGCGCGCGCGCGTGCCGCAACGACGGCGCGTCGGCGGGATTGCCGCGATAGATGGCGAGCGCATCGGTGGCGCGCGTCAGCGCCTCGTCGATTTCGCCCTGCACCCACGTGAGCGGGCCGAGATCGAACTCGGCCGTCGTATCGCTACGCACACTCGCGCTTTCGATCACCGTGCAATCCCGGGAATGGTCAGACCTTGAAGCCGGCGACCGAGCTGCGAAGCTCGGCGGCGAGCTTCGTCAACTGGCCGATCGACACGTTCGTCTG
>JAICLP010000293.1 GCA_025925475.1 Burkholderiales bacterium
CGTCCGAGCATCGCCGCGCCTTCGGGCCTAGTGGCCGCCGCCCTGCACCGCCGGCCCGATGAATCCCGGCACCGCGACGCGCTGCTCGACCCAGCGCATCGCGAACACGACGCAGATGTTCGTGATGATGTAGAGGATCGTCGCGCCGGTGAACGCCTCGAACACCTGGAAGCTGAACTCCTGCATCGCCCGTGCGGCCGCGGTCAGCTCGACGACGCCGATCGTCAGCGCGACCGACGAGTTCTTGATGATGCTCAGGAACTCCGACGTGAGCGGCGGCAGGCTGATCCGAAAGGTCATCGGCAACAGCACGAAGCGATACGTCTGCGGCAACGTCAGGCCAAGTGCGGTACCGGCCATCTTCTGGCCGCGCGGCAACGCCTGGATGCCGGCGCGCACCTGCTCGGCGACGCGTGCGGCGGTGAAGAAGCCCAGGCACAGGACGGCCGGCACGAAGGACGCCCACGGCGGCGGCATCTGCTTGATCGCGGTACCGAGCGACGTCGGCAAAAGTTCGGGCAGCACGAAGAACCACAGGAACATCTGCACGAGCAGCGGAATGTTGCGGAAGACGTCGACGTAAACGTTGCCGATCACCATCGCCCAGCGTTGTGGCGCGGTTCGCATCACGCCCAAAATCGTGCCGAGCACGAGCGCGATCACCCAGGCGGCGAGCCCCGTTGCGAGCGTCCAGACGAGCCCGACCAGCAGCGTGTGCAGGTAGGTGCCGGTGCCCTCGGGCGTCATCTGCCAGAAGATCGACCAGTTCCAGTGGTAATGCACGTCAGGCCCTCATCGCTTCGAATTCATCAGCCAGCCAATGGCCGACGGGGGGCAAATGCCCCCCGTGCCAATGCTTGGGTCCAGGCCGCTCGCCTCAGGACTTGTAGTCCTTCGGATCCGGCGAATCGGTCGGATGCGCGAAAACTTCCTTCAGCGCATCGCTGATCGGAATGTTGAGGTTGATGTTCTTCGGCGGAATCGGGCTTTCGAACCACTTGTGATAGATCTTCTCGATGTCGCCGCTCTTGTAGATCTCGCTCATCGTGTCGTCGACGAGCTTCTTGAACTCGGGATCGTCGCGACGGAACATCAGGCTGTACGGTTCGAGGCCGAGGCTCGACGACGAGATATGGAACTCAGACGGATTCTTCGAATTCGCGACGAGACCGGCAAGCAGGATGTCGTCCATCAGGAACGCCTTCGCGCGGCCCGTCTCGACCATCAGGAATGCGGCCGGGTGGTCGTTCGCCGACAGGATGTTCATGCCCATGCTCTTCGAGCTGTTGAGCTCGTTCAGCGCCTTGATGTCGGTCGTGCCCGCCGTCGAGACGACGGTCTGGCCCTTGAGGTCGTCGATCGAGTCCATCTTCGACGACTTGAGCGAGACATAGCGATACTTGACGACGAAATACGTCATGCCGAAGTCGACCTGCTTCTTGCGCTCGGCATTGTTCGTCGTCGATCCGCATTCGAGGTCGATCGTGCCATTCGCCATCAGCGGAATCCGCGTCGACGACGTGACCGGATTCAGCGCGACCTTGAGATTCGGCATGTTGAGCTTCTTCTTCACCGCGTCGACGATCCGGGAGCAGATGTCCATCGCGTAGCCGATCGGCTGCTGCTCGGCATTCAGGTACGAGAACGGAATGGACGCATCGCGGTAGCCGATCGTGATCGTGCCGCTGTCCTTGACCTTCTTGAGCGTGCCCGAATCCTGCGCCAGGACCGGGGCGGCGGCGAACGCAAGCAGCGCAAGCGCCAGCGATAGCTTCGAAGTACGCATGCAAATGACTCCTGGAAGTTGGGGGCCGCGGGCGGACCCGGCGGGCTGGATTCTACGGGGGCAGGCGCCGAAAGTCCAAGCGGCCGCCGTGAATTACACTTGGGTCGCCGGCCCGCGCGCATACGCGGATCCCTTACTTCGCATCCCAATTCGCGCACCGATGGCCATCCGACACGAGCAACGCGCGGCACCCCTTCTTCCCGTGCTCACCGTCGACGCGTTGCGCGACGTCGAGCGCCAGCACGCGCACGAGCCGTTGATGGACCGCGCCGGCGCTGCGGCAGCCGAGATCGCTACGGCGATGCTGAACGGGCGAAGCGGACGTACGGTCGTGCTCGCGGGCCCGGGGAATAATGGTGGCGACGCGTTCGTCTGCGCACGGGGCCTGCGCGAGCGCGGTTGCGACGTCGTCGTCGTCGCGCGAACGACGACTTGTGCGCAGCCCGATGCGGCGAAGGCGCTTGCGGAACTGCGGCAGACGGATGTCCCGATCGTCGACCGGCTACCCGACGCGGTGCCGGCGCTGATCGTCGACGGCTTGTTCGGCGTCGGATTGTCGCGCGCACCGGGCGACCCGTGGGCGGCATGGATCGACTGGGCGAATGCGAGCGGTGCGCCGATCCTCGCGCTCGACGTGCCGAGCGGACTCGACGCCGCGACCGGTGTCGCGAGCCAGGCGACGATCGCGGCCACCGCGACGGCCACCTTCATCGCGCTGAAGCCGGGTCTGCTCACGAACGATGGGCCCGACCATTGCGGCGAGATTTCGGTGTACGCGCTCGGACTCGACGAGGCGATGCCGCGAAGCGGCGTTCGTCTCGAGTGGCGTGCATTGCAGGCGCAATTGCCGGCGGTACTTGCGCGGCGCGTGCGCAAATCGCACAAGGGCACGTTCGGGCGTGCCTGCATCATCGGTGGCGCCGAAGGCCTCGTCGGCGCCGCTCTTCTCGCGGGACGCGCGGCGATCCGGCTCGGCGCCGGCCGCGTCGTCGTCGGCCTCGCGGCGCGCAATCCGCCGCTCGTCGATGGGTTATCGCCCGAGCTGATGCTGCGCGAAGCGAATGCGGCCGGCCTCGATCACGACGCGTGGGTCGTCGGACCCGGACTCGGAAGCGGCGAGCGCGCCGATGCGCTCGTCGAGAAAGCCGCCGCCGTCGACCAGCCGATCGTCGTCGATGCCGACGCGTTGAACGCGATCGCCGCGAAGCGCAGCCTGATCGATGCGATCGCGAAGCGAACGGCGCCGACGCTCGCGACACCGCATCCGGCCGAGGCTGCGCGCCTGCTGGCGTGCACGACCGCCGACGTGCAGGCCGATCGTGTCGCGGCTGCCCTGCGCCTCGCGTCGATGCTGAACGCGTGCGTCGTGCTGAAGGGCGCCGGCAGCATCGTCGCGCGGCCCGACGGCACGTTCGACATCAACGCGAGCGGCAATCCGGCGCTGTCGACCGCAGGGTCCGGCGACGTTCTCGCCGGCATCCTCGGGGCGCTGCTCGCACAGCGCATCGATGCGAATGAAGCGATGCGCATCGGCGTGTGCCTGCACGGCGCCGCCGCCGACACGCTCGTGGCACGCGGCATCGGGCCGCTGGGCGTCACGGCGTCGGAGGTGATCGATGCGGCCCGCGCGCTCGTCAACGAAGCGACGCGCGAGGCCGCGGGGTCAGAGACGATTCCCGCGGCGCAATCCCCGTCAATCGAGTTGATCGCCCCAGAAAATCGTCTCTGACCCCACTTCGGTTCTACGGCAACAACAGCGTCGCGCCAGTCGTCTTCCTCGCCTCGAGCGAGCGATGCGCTTCGCCTGCATCCTTCAACGCGAAGGTTTGCCGCGCGTCGGGCTTGATCTTGCCGGCCTTCACCAGCGCGAAGAGCTCGCCGGCCATCGCATTGAGCGACGTGCGATTCGATGCGTAGGTGAAGAGCGTAGGCCGCGTCACATAGAGCGAGCCCTTCTGCGACAGCGTGGTCAGGCTGAACGGTGGTACCGGCCCCGATGCGCTGCCGAAGCTCACGAAAAGGCCGCGCGGCGACAGGCAGTCGAGCGACGCGGGAAACGTGTCCTTGCCGATCGAATCGTAGACGACCGGCACGCCCTTCCCGCCGGTCAGCTCCTTCACGCGCTCGACGAAATTCTCGCGCGTGTAGATGATCGTGTGCGTGCAGCCGTACTCGCGTGCGAGCTGCGCCTTAGCGTCGGAGCTCACGGTGCCGATCATCGTCACACCGAGCGCACGCGCCCACTGGCAGGCGATGAGCCCGACGCCGCCCGCTGCCGCATGAAAGAGGATCGTCTCGCCGGCCTTCAGCGGATACGTTTGCCGGAACAGGTACTGAACGGTGAGACCCTTCAGCATCATCGCGGCCGCCGTGCGATCCTCGA
>JAICLP010000260.1 GCA_025925475.1 Burkholderiales bacterium
GAAACATTCTGCCCGCGCCGAAGAGGTCGCCGACGACGTTCATCCCGTCCATCAGCGGACCCTCGATCACCTCGATCGGACGGCCGCCGCGCGCGGCCACGGCGAGCCTCGCTTCCTCGGTGTCGTCGACGACGAACGTCGTGATGCCCTTGACGAGCGCATGCGAAAGCCGCGCTTCCACGCTTCCGTCGCGCCACGACAGATCCTCTTCCGCCTTCCTGCCCTTCGCCTTGTACGTTTCGGCGAACGCGACGAGCTTTTCCGTCGCGTTGCCGCCGTCGGCCGGCGCGCGATTCAGCACGACGTCCTCGACGAGCGTGCGAAGCGCAGGGTCGAGCTCGTCGTAGACGCCGAGCTGACCGGCGTTGACGATGCCCATCGTCAATCCGGCGCGAATCGCGTGATAGAGGAACACCGTGTGGATCGCTTCGCGCACCGCGTCGTTGCCGCGGAAGCTGAAGCTCACGTTCGAGATGCCGCCCGAAACCTTCGCGTGCGGCAGCTGCTCGCGGATCCAGGCGGTCGCGCGGATGAAGTCGACCGCGTAGTTCGCGTGCTCGTCGATCCCGGTCGCGATCGCGAAGACGTTCGGGTCGAAGATGATGTCCTCGGGCGGAAAGCCGACGCGCTCGACCAGCAGGTCGTACGCGCGCTTCGCGATTGCTATGCGCCGCTCGAACGTGTCCGCCTGTCCCTTCTCGTCGAAGCACATGACGACCGCGGCGGCGCCGTAGCGGCGCACGAGCGTCGCCTGGCGCAGGAACTCGGCCTCGCCTTCCTTCATCGAGATCGAATTGACGACGGGCTTGCCCTGCACGCACTTGAGGCCCGCCTCGATGACGTCCCACTTCGACGAATCGATCATCACCGGCACGCGCGCGATATCGGGCTCGGAGGCGATCAGATTCAGGAAGCGGACCATCGCCGCCTTCGAATCGAGCATCGCCTCGTCCATGTTGACGTCGATCATCTGCGCGCCGTTCTGGACCTGCTGGCGCGCGACCTCGACGGCCGCCGTGTAGTCGCCGGCGAGAATCAGCTTCGCGAACGCGCGCGATCCGGTGACGTTCGTACGCTCGCCGACGTTGACGAAGAGCGAGTTCTCGCCGATGTCGAGCGGCTCGAGACCGGCGAGCCGGAGCGATCGCCTCATGCCCTCACCCGCTCGACGCTGCGCGCCTCACACCCTCTCCCGCCGCGCGGGAGAGGGTTGGGTGAGCGGATACCGACGAGCAAAACCGCGGATCAGGCAACCGCGAGCTCCGCCTCGGACGGAAGCCTGCGCGGCGCCATGTCGCGGACCGCGTCGGCGATCGCGCGAATGTGCGCGGGCGTCGTGCCGCAGCAGCCGCCGACGATGTTGACGAAGCCGCTGCGCGCGAACTCGGCGATCATCCGCGACGTCTGCTCGGGCGATTCGTCGTAGCCGGTGTCGGACATCGGATTGGGCAAGCCCGCATTCGGATAGCACGACACGAACGTGTCGGCGATCCGCGAAAGCTCCTCGATGTACGGGCGCATGAGTGCTGCACCGAGCGCGCAGTTGAGGCCAACGGCAAGCGGCCTCACGTGGCGCACCGAGTTCCAGAACGCGGCGGGCGTCTGACCGGACAGCGTACGTCCCGATGCATCGGTGATCGTGCCCGAGACGATGATCGGCAGCCGCGCGCCGCGCCGCTCGAATGCATCGTCGATCGCGAACAGCCCGGCCTTCGCGTTCAGCGTATCGAACACGGTCTCGACGAGCAGGATGTCGGCGCCGCCGTCGATCAGTCCGTCGATCGCTTCGGCGTACGCGGCAACGAGATCGTCGAAGCGGATGTTGCGTGCGCCGGGATCGTTGACGTCGGGCGAGATCGACGCCGTGCGGTTCGTCGGTCCCAATGCGCCGGCGACGAAGCGCGGCCGGTCGGGCGTGCGCGCGGTCCAGCGGTCGGCGGCCTCGCGCGCAATGCGCGCCGCAGCCTCGTTGATCGCCCGCGCCTCGCTTTCCATCCGGTAATCGGCCTGCGCGATCCGCGTCGCGCTGAACGTGTTCGTCTCGACGATGTCGGCGCCCGCCTCGAAATACGCGTCGTGGATCGACAGGACCGTCGACGGCTGCGTCAGCGACAGCAGGTCGTTGTCGCCTGCAAGCTCGCCCGGGTGATCGTGAAAGCCGCCGCGGAAATCGCGCTCGGAGAGGCGGCACTGCTGGATCATCGTCCCCATCGCGCCGTCGAGGATCAGGATGCGCTCGCGGAGCAGTCGTGTCAGGTCGGCGGTATGATCCGGTTGCATTCGACTACTTTAGCAAACCGCGAATGAAGCACCTGAAGCCGCGCGCAGCGAGCGAGTTCCTGCATGCGCATCCCGATGCCGTGCTGATCGATTGCCGAAGCGAGATGGAGTATCTGTTCGTCGGTCATCCGATCGGCGCTGCGCACGTTGCGTGGAACGACGGTCCCGACTGGGACATCAACCCGCATTTCGTCGGACAGGTGAAGAAGATCGCGAGCATGAACCGGCCCGTCGTGCTGATCTGCCGCAGCGGCCAGCGCTCGGTTGCCGCGGGCGTCGAGCTCGAGAACGCCGGCTTCACCGACGTCTACAACGTGCTCGAAGGCTTCGAGGGCCCGCTCGACGAGAATCATCAGCGCGGAACGCTCGGCGGCTGGCGCAACGAGGGCCTGCCGTGGGAACAAACGTAGCCGTCGATGCTGGATCCTCGATCATGAATCCTTTAGCCGCAGCGACATGTACGTGACGCCCGGCAACGGATTGCGGTAATAGGCCGCGCATTCGTCAAAGCCGAGCGATGCATAGAGCGCCCGTGCGCTCGCCATCGTCGCGAGCGTATCGAGTTTCAGCGTGTCGTAGCGCAGCGCCCGCGCACGTTCGAGCAGCGCCTGCATCAGCGCCAGGCCCGCATGCGCGCCGCGGGCCTGCGGCACGACATAGAGCCGTTTCACTTCGCCGATCATCGCGTCGTCGTCGCTCGCGAGCGGCCGCAGCGCGACGCATCCGACCGTCTCGCGATCCTGCGTCGCGACGAGCAGCGCGCCACGCGGCGGCGCGTAGTCGCCGGGCAGGCCCGCGAGTTCGTCCGCAAAACCCTGGAAGCAGAGATCGACGTCGAGCGAAGCGGCGTACGCTTCGAACAGGCGCCGCACCATCGCGATGTCCGACGCGGCGGCGTCACGAATCAGAACCGCTTTCACGACGCCGGGCACGACGCCGCCTTCACGTCGGTTCCGGCGAATTGCGCCGACAGCTGCCTGATCCTAGCGACGAGCGACTCCGGCGCGTCGCGCACGACGATCATCGATTGCGCGTTGCCGGCAGCACGCGGCTCGACGTGCGTACCGGTCACGCCGCGCGCGATGAACGTCTGGGCACGCGCGTTGGCGGCGGCCTCCGTCCGGAACACGCCGAGCGAAACCGTGAACTGGCCGCGCGGGTAATCGACGACCGAAAGGTCCGTTACCGATTGGGCGCGCAATTCCCCGGCGCGCTGTTCGGCCGCGGCGCGCGTCGGCATCGCGCCGAGGTTCACCCAGTACGTCGTGTCGGCCGGCAACGCGCGCTGCGATACGAGCCTGCCTTGCGCGAGCGGCTCGATCTCGCCCTGCGCCTTCTCGCGGTCGGCATCGCCGAACGGACCCCATTCGACGCAGACGAGCTTCGCGGGCGTGAGCGCCGCAACGTCCGTCGGGGACATGAGCTTGATCCGCTCCGGTGCCACCTGGTCGTGGAGGCGACCGGCCTCGCTTTGCGCGGCGACATCGAGGCGTGCGTAAGCAAACAGCACGACGTTGACGAGGATCAGGATCAGAACGGCGGCGCGCATCGTCACTGGGTTCGTGCGCCGTGCGGCGCCGGCGCAGTGCGCCGCGGTCCCGCGGTCAGGCGCGCGGCAGCAAGGCGAGCACGAGCACGCCTTCGAGCACGAGATTATCCACGACCTCGACAGGCGCGGCCAAATGCGGCGCGATGTCGTTCAACGCGCCACCGGCGACGTAGCACGTGACGTCGCCGCCGCTGCCGCGCAGCCGTTGTCGCATCTCGCCGATCGCGCCGCAGATCGCCTGCACCGCGCCCGAATAGAGCGCGTCGGGCGTGCTCGTCGGGAAATCCTGGAACTCGCCGGCGGCCGTACGCAACGCCGCGGTGTTGTCGGCAAGCGCACGCAGCATCAGCCGCACACCGGGAAGGATCAGCCCGCCGCGAAACGTGCCGTCGGCATCGAGTGCGTCGATTGTCACCGCGGTGCCGGCGTTGACGACGACGCAGGGCGCAGGCGACGCTTCGTTCGCGGCGACGGCGCGGCGCCGCGCCGCGACGAGCGAGGCCCAGCGATCGGCGCCGAGCTGCGACGGCACCTGGTAGCGATTGCTGACGCCGCCGGCCTGTGCAGTGGCGGTCAGCCATTCGATGGGGAGCCGCCAGCGCGCAAGCTGGCCTTCGACCCGTACGCGCGCCGCTTCGCCGGCAACGTTGACGCCGACCGCTCGCGCGGGGCGCTCGACGGTCTGCCAGTCGCGCACCGCGAGCGAGCCGATGTCCTGGTTGGCGACGGCGCCGCGCGCGCTCCAGCCGCGCGGGCCGCGCAGCGCCCATTTGAGCCGGCTGTTGCCGACGTCGATGACGAGGATCTGACTCAACTCAAGAGCAAGCCGGCAGCGACGCGCCGCAAGCGGTCAGGCGCGGCGAAGCGAGATCTCTCCGGCGAGGAAGCGCGAGCGCCGCGGCCCGTCGGCCAGCACGAGCGCGCCGGTGCTGTCGACACCCGCGACGGTGCCCTTGACCTGCTCGCCGTCGGGCAGCAAGAGCCGAACCGGCTTGCCCTGATAGGCGTGCCGGCGCTGCCATTCGGCCGCGAACGGCATGAAGCCCTGCGCCGCGTACTGCGAAA
>JAICLP010000295.1 GCA_025925475.1 Burkholderiales bacterium
AACAGCGCGGAAATCACGTAGAGCGACACGAGGCCGTTGAAGGGCAGGAACAGCAGCAGCGCAAGCCCCTGCAGCGACGAGCCGAGCAGCAGCGTGCGCAGTCCTCCGATGCGATCGCAGATCGCGCCGAAGACGACGCGGCTCGCGATGCCGCAGCCGAGCATCAGCGACAGCATCTGCGCGCCCCGCGCGGGGCCGTAGCCGAGGTCGGTGCAGTAGGCGACGAGATGCACCTGCGGCATCGACATCGCGACGCAGCACGAGAGTCCGGCGACGATGAGCAGCGCCTGCAGTGCATTGCCGCTCAAGCCGAGCGCTTGCGGCGTCTGGCTGAAGCGGGCTGCGCTCGCGCCCGTCGCATCGGCAAGCGGGGGCTTGCGACGCAACAGGAACGTGAGCGGAAACATCGTCGCGGCGCAAAAGATCGCGATGCCGACGTACGTGTACCGCCACCCGCTCGTGGCGATGAAATGCTCGACGATCGGCGGCCAGATGGTACCGGCGAGATAGTTGCCGCTCGCGAATATCGCGACCGCGATGCCCCGCCGGCGCGTGAACCACAGCGAAACGTGGGCGAGCATCGGTGCGAACGTCGCGGAGGTGCCCGCGCCGATCAGAAGGCCCTGCGCGAGCGTGTAGGCGCGAAGGTTCGGCGCAACCGAGGCGGCTGCATAACCCGCTGCGAGCAGCAATGTGCCGAGCGCGACCGGCACCATGATGCCGAAGCGGTCGGACAAGCGGCCCATGCCGATACTCGCGAAGCCGAACGCGATCATCGTGAGCGTATAGGGAAGCGACGCATCCGCGCGTGCGACGCCGAACTCCGCCTGCACGGCCGGGAGTGCGACGACGACCGACCAGATGCCGACGCCGCCGATCGTCGACAGCACGAGCGTGACGACGAGCCGCGTCCACGCAGACGCGGAATCGACTTCGCCGTGGATCATTGCAAGGTGGGGTCGCGCGAAACGGACCGTTTGGTCCGTTCATCGTTGATCGTGATTGCCACCGGCGATGTTACACGTCGGGCAGCATCACCCGACGCGGCCGCGACAAAGCCGCTGCCGGGTGAGTATCGGCGCGCGCCTTACGGACGATGCGGCTCGGATGCGGGCGTCACCGCGACGCCGAGGAGGTACACCATCCTTCCGCCGAGCCAACCGGACACGAGCAGCATCAGGATCGTCAGCAGGGAAAGCCAGACGAAGCCGCCGGGATTGTCCGGTGTCCCGAGCCGGAACCAGAAATTGATGATGTAAAGGACAACGATCGTCAGGTTGATGCCCATGTGGACGAGGGCGGTCTTGCGTGGTTCAGGTGGCAGCGACAGCAGGTCGATGAATCCGGGGACCGCTGCAGCGAGCGCGCCCACGATGCCGCCCGCCATCGTGTAGAGCGCGACAGTGCTCCAGGACGGCGCGCCACTGCCAAAGACGAAGAAGAGATCGCAAACGAACGAGAAGACCCAAAGCCCGATCGGAAGCGTCACGAGCATCGGGTGAATCGGGTGTCCGGCAACATTTGCTGGGGTACGCATGGAACCTCCGATGTCTGCTGGCCGATTGCCATCGATTGGATGAAGCCCGGCAAGCGTGCGTTCCTGCGATCGTCGAGCGAGCGGAATCTTTGCCGCCTTGCGCAAGTCGAACGCCGATCCGCAAGGAAGGAGATCGTGCTCATGGACAAGTCACCCGCACAGCGTCAGTCGGAACACCAGGTGCTGATGCACATCCAGGAACTCGTCGCGGAGGAGCATCGGCTGCTCGGACAAGGCGCGCTCGAGGCGGCCGATCACGAGCGGCTGACGAAAATGCAGGTGGAACTCGACCAGTGCTGGGACCTGTTGCGGCAGCGACGCGCATTGCGCGAGACCGGCGGCGATCCCGAGCGCGCGGAAATTCGCCCGCTGGGCGTCGTCGAGAAATACGTCGGGTGATTACGCCATCAGGCGCGTACAGCCGGAATCGCGCGGCCGCGGTTACTGGGTTCGCGCTGCGACGACCGTCCCGCGCGTCTGCGCCACCTTGCCGGCGTCCAGCGGATCGCCGCGATTGCCCCAGGCGCTGCGCAGATACGTGACGAGATCGGCGATCTGATTGTCCGACAGCTTCCAGTCGAACGCCGGCATCGCGAACCCCGTCGGGTTCTCCTTCGTCACAGCGGTCTTTTCGCCGCTCAGGATGATATGGACCACGGTTTCGGGGTCGTTCGCCTGCACGACGTTATTGCCCTTGAGCGGCGGAAAGATGCCGGCGAGGCCTTCGCCGTTATCCATGTGGCAGCCGGCGCAATCGTCGAGGTAGACGCCGCGTCCGCGCGCGAGCCGTTCGGCGTTGTCGGGCTTCTTGTTGTCGGTCGCTGCGTTCGTCGTCGCCGGCGTCTCGTGCGGCGGCAGGTCCTTGAGATAGACCGCAATCGCGTGCAGGTCCTTGTCGTCGAGATGCTGCGTCGAGTCGTGCACGACCTCGCCCATCGGGCCGAACGCCGCGGCGCGCTTGTTCGCGCCGGTCTTCAGGTACTGCACGATGTCGTCGGTCGACCATTGGCCGAGCCCGTCGTGCAGATCGCCGCCGAGGCTCGTCGCATACCAGTTCTCGCCGTATCCGCCCTGGAACGCCTTGTCGTGCTTCGGTGCACCGGCGAAGTTCTTCGGTGAATGGCAAGCGCCGCAATGGCCGAGGCCTTCGACGAGATACGCACCCAGGTTCCATTCGGCCGACTTCTGCGGATTCGACCCGAACGTGCCTTCCTTGAAATAGAGCGCATTCCAGCCGGCCATCACCTCGCGCACGCTGAACGGCCACGGCAGGTCGGGCGCCTTGTCGTCCTGCTTGACCGGCGGGATCGTCGCGAGGAACGTGCGGATATCGTCGACGTCCTGGCGCGTCAGCTTCGTGTACCACGGATAGGGAAATGCCGGGTACAGGTGCTTGCCGCCGGGCGCAATGCCTTCGTGCATGGCGCGATAGAAGTCGTCGGAGGTCCAGTGGCCGATGCCCGTCTCGCCGTCAGGGGTGATGTTCGTCGAGTAGATCGTGCCGAACGGCGTCGGTACGGCGCGACCGCCGGCGAATGGCTTGCCGCCTTCGTCGGTATGGCAGGCGGCGCAATCGCCCGCTGCGACCAGATAGCGGCCACGCTCGATCGAGCCGTGCGATGTCTCGCGCGCGACCAGCGTCGGTGCAACGGCGAGCAATCCGCCGGCGACGACCGCGGCGACGGCAACGGATACACGCACCCGTTTGACGTTCATACGGGCACCAATGGACCCGGCTTCTTCATGTACTGCGTGCGGATCGCGTTCGCCGCCCAGTAGGCGAGCGCGCCGACGGTGCCCGTCGGGTTGTAGCCGGCGTTCTGCGGAAACGCGCAGGAGCCGACGACGAAGAGATTCGGCACGTCCCAGGATTGCAGATAGCGGTTGACGACGCTGGTGCGCGGATCGGTTCCCATCACCGCACCGCCGGTGTTGTGCGTCGTCTGGTACGGGACGATCGTGTAATGGCCCTGACGGGGCTTCGCGTGCATCGCGCGCGGCTTCATCGCCTTCGCGATCCCGGCCGCCTTCTCGGTGAGGAAGGCCGACATCAGGTGCTCGTTCGGGTGGAAGTCGAACGTGAGGCGAAGCAGCGGATTGCCGTATTCATCGCGGTACGTCGGGTCGAGGTCGAGATACGCGTCGCGGTAGCTCATCACGCTGCCGTGCGTCGCGACACTGACGCTGCGCAGGTAGTTGTCGGCCATCGCCTTCTTCCAGCCGCTGCCCCACTTCGGCGCGTCGGGCGGCAGATGGTGCTGCAGGATCGGCCGTCCTCCGGTCGTCCACAGAACGATGTAGCCGCCGCCGATGAATTTCACGGGACCGTGATCGAAGTTGTCGCCGTTGAACTCGTCGATCGCCTGTCCGAGCGCGCCCGCGCCCATGAACGGATTCACGATGTCGTCCAGGAAAACGTCGACCGAGGACGTAATCTGGTACGCATAGTTGCGGCCGACGACGCCTTCGTTCTTCACCGGGTCGTACGGCTTGCCGATGCCGGAGAGCAGCATCAGATGCACGTTGTGCTGCGCGAAGGCGGTGAGGATGACGAGGTCGGCGGGCTGCTCGAATTCGCGTCCCTGCGGGTCGACGTAGATCACGCCGGTCGCGCGCTTGCCGC
>JAICLP010000322.1 GCA_025925475.1 Burkholderiales bacterium
CAGGCCGACGCGGCGCCGCGCGTCTCGCACGCGCTGCAGCTCGTCCAGTTGACTGGCCAGGAGCACAAGCTGCCCGGCCAGCTTTCCGGCGGCCAGCAGCAGCGTGTCGCGATCGCGCGCGCACTGATCGCCGACCCGACGTTGATCGTCGCCGACGAGCCGACCGGCGACCTCGATCGCACGACCGCCGAGGAGATCCTGGGCCTGCTCGAGCGGCTGAACGCCGAGCTCGGCAAGACGATCGTCATGGTGACGCACGATCCGAAGGCGGCCGAGAAGGCGCACCGGATGGTGCATCTCGAGAAGGGCGTGCTCGTCGACTGAGGATGGGGCATTCATCCACGCTCGCTGCGCCCGAACGATGAACATCGCGATGCTGGCGCTCGTTGATCCAACTGTGGCGCCACTTCCAAACTGACGGCGATTCGCGACGATGTTCGTTCCGCTGCTCGTCCTGCGCAATGCCTTCCGGCACAAGCTGCGCACGACGCTGACGATCGTCGGCATCGTCGTCGCGATCGCGGCGTTCGGCATGCTGCGCACGATCGTCGACGCCTGGTATGCGGGGGCGAACGCGAGCTCTTCGGCGCGCCTCGTCACGCGCAGCTCGGTGTCGCTCGTGTTCTCGCTGCCGCTTTCGTATGCGCAGAAGATCCGGCAGATCGACGGCGTCGACGGCGTCGGCTGGGCGAACTGGTTCGGCGGCATTTACATCAACGAGCGCAACTTCTTCGCGCAGTTCGCGATCAGCGAGGCGTACCTCGATCTCTATCCCGAGTTCCTGCTGCCGGACGACGAGCGCCGCGCGTACATGGCGGACCGCCTGGGTGCGATCGCGGGGCGCAAGCTTGCGGACAAGTATGGCTGGAAGGTCGGCGACCAGATACCGCTGCGCGGTACGATCTATCCGGGCACGTGGACGTTCAACCTGCGCGGCATCTACGACGGCGCCGAGGAGGGCACCGACACGTCGACGTTCTTCTTTCACTTCGAATACCTGAACGAGGCGATCAAGAAGCAGTATCCCGGCCGCGGCGACCAGACCGGCGTCTTCATCGAATCGCTGCGCAACGCCGACGACGCGGCTGCCGTGTCTTCGGCGATCGACACGACGTTCAAGAATTCGCTTGCCGAGACGCTGACGGAAACGGAAAAGGCGTTTCAGCTGGGTTTCGTCGCGATGTCGGAGGCGATCCTCCTCGCGATCCAGGCCGTGAGCTATGTCGTGATCGTCATCATCATGGCGGTGATGGCGAACACGATGGCGATGACGGCGCGCGAGCGCTACGGCGAATATGCGACGTTCAAGGCGCTCGGTTTCAGCAACGGCTTCGTTGCGATGCTGATCTTCGCCGAGTCGCTCGGCATCGCGGTGCTGGGTGGCGTGCTCGGCGTGCTGGCGACGTTTCCGCTCGCCGACACGTTCGCGAAGACGATCGGCTCGATTCTCGCCGGCTTCAAGGTCTCGCACGAGACCGTCGAGATGCAATTGCTGTCTGCGTTGACGATCGGCGTCGTCGCCGCGGCGATTCCGGCGTGGCGCGCCGCGCGCGTGCGGATCGTCGACGGATTGCGGGCGATCGGCTGACATGGCCGTTCCCGTCGGCTACATCGCACGCAATCTCGTTGCCCGGCGGCTCACGACGGCGCTGACAGCCGCCGGAATGGCACTCGTCGTCTACGTTTTCGCGACCGTGCTGATGTTGTCGGCCGGCCTCGAGAAGACGCTCGTCGCGACGGGGCAGGACGACAACGTCGTCGTCATTCGCCGCAGCTCGCAAACCGAGGTGCAAAGCGGGATTGCGCGGCTGCAGGCGGGGATCGTCGAGAGCCTGCCGCAGATCGCACTCGCGAGCGACGGCCGGCCATTGATCTCGAAGGAACCGGTCGTGCTGATCAACCTGCCGAAGCGCGGCAGCGGCAAGCCAGCGAACGTTGTGATCCGCGGCGTGACACCCGCCGGCTTGACATTGCGCCCGCAAGTGAAGCTCGTCGAGGGACGGATGTTTCGGCCCGGTACCGCGGAAGTGATTGCCGGACGCTCGATCGCGGACGGCTTTCAAGGCGCAGGTCTTGGGGAGACGTTGCGCTTCGCATCGCGCGACTGGACGATCGTCGGCGTTTTCGATGCCGGCCGCACCGCGTTCGATTCCGAAATCTGGGGCGACGCCGAGCAGATGCTGCAGGCGTTTCGGCGAACCGGCTACTCGTCGCTGCTGTTTCGGCTCAACGATCCCGATGATTTCGATGCAGTCAAATCGGCGATCGAGAACGATCCCCGACTGACGCTCGAGGCGAAGCGCGAGCGGCGCTTCTATGCCGAGCAGTCGGAAGCGCTGTCGAAGTTCATCCGATACCTCGGCACGTCGATTTCGATCATCTTTTCGATCGGCGCGGTGATCGGCGCGGCGATCACGATGTACGCAAGCGTCGCGTCCCGGACCGGGGAAATCGGGACGCTGCGGGCGCTCGGCTTCTCGCGCGCGGCGATTCTGACCGCGTTTCTCGGCGAGGCGCTATTGCTGGGCCTCATCGGTGGAATCGCCGGACTGGTCGGCGCCTCGGCGATGCAGGCGTTGTCGATCTCGACGACGAACTTCCAGACTTTCGCCGAGATCGCCTTCTCGTTCACGCTTACGCCCGGCATCGTCGTCGCGTCATTGATCTTCGCGCTCGCAATGGGCTTCATCGGCGGCTTCCTGCCCGCTGCGCGCGCGGCGAGGATGAAGATCGTGGATGCGTTGCGGGCGGCGTGATCTGCAAGCGACGAGACCGATCCGGTCAAGGCAGCGGAGCGGCGGGCAGGATCGCGACCGTATAGGGAACGATCTCGTCGCTCTTCGGATCGAGCGGAGTCATGACGCTGTTGCGGTCGTCCGGCGCTCCCGGAGTTGCAGCGTCTCCGTTCCATACGCACGAGGTGCTGTACCAGCCTCGCACACCACGCAGCGTGCCGAGTTGGTCGAGTCGGTAACCCGTCTGCGTCGGTGAAACCGTCATCTGCGCATGGCGGGGAGGAATGTCGAACGGATCGAGCGGCAAGCAGGTACCGTCCTGATAGAGCAACGCCTTTTCCGCGTCATGCCGCCGCACGCTGACCTTGACGTTCCTTGCCGCCATTTTCGTGGCGTTGATGGGCTCATCGGCGACCGTCAGCCAGGCAATCCGCATGAAGCGCCGGCTCGGCAAGGCTTCCACCTTCGCGATTGGCTTCTTCGCGTCGGTGAAACTGACGCTGAGGTCCAGAGGGAACGTGTCGAGGCATCCGTCGACGAGGTGTGGCGGCGACTGGGCATAGTCGACACACGAGCGTGGTTGGACCTGCGCGAGCAACGTGGTATCCGCATCGACCTGCTCCCGCGTGTAGACGTGCTCACCTATGTGGATGTAGTCGCTCGCATTCTGGTACGTGAAGTACGTCGGCTCGGACACATCGACCGTGCCGACCGCCACGGCATCAGCCTCGCTGCCGAGGGCGCCCCGGTACACTACCTGTAGAACGACGTCGGTGATGCCGAAAGGTATCGCCGATGCGCCGAAGTCAAAGTCGACAGACGTCTCGCCGTTCGATGCCAATGAAAAGCCGGTGACCGGACTCGAGACGACGATCTGCTCGATGCCGTCGCGGCAATCGGTCGACGCATCGAGCTTCGCGGCATTGACGACGAGCGTCGCATTTTCGCAAGGCGGGGCGCCGACCACGTGCTCCAGGCTCGCCTCGTACTGCTTGTCCGTGTGGTAGCGG
>JAICLP010000078.1 GCA_025925475.1 Burkholderiales bacterium
GGGAGACCGGGACGACGCTCGCGTGCCATCCGCGCAAGCGCGAGCCCGCTGGCGTTCGGCATGACGACGTCGGAGAACACGAGATCGACGTGCGCGCCCGAATCGAGGATCTCCACCGCTTCATTGCACGAGCGCGCGGCGAGCACCGAGCAGCCGAACGACTCGACGACCGCCGTCGACAGTGCGAGATTGTCGGCATCGTCATCGACGACCAGAACGACGAAACCACGAAGCAGCGCCGTTTGCGGCGTCATGCGACTCCCCCCACTTGCGCGAATGCGGGTACGCTCCGCGCGGCTTGTTCGAGCGGTGGATTCTAAGGGGAATTCGTGATTGCACGCGCGTACAAGCGGGTCGCCGCGCTGCAATCGTTCATCGGGCGAGCGTGCGATGCGACAGCGCCGGCAATCGCGCGCGCACGTCGTCGAGGCGGTCGCGCTCGACAGTACCCACGACGACACCGGCGCCTTCCGCCTGCGACGCGACGATGTCGCCCCACGGGTCGACGAGCATCGAATGGCCGAACGTGCGCCGGCCGCCGGGATGCTCGCCGGTTTGCGCAGCGGCGAGCACGTAGCACTGGTTCTCGATCGCGCGCGCCCGCAGCAGCGTCTCCCAATGCGCGCGTCCGGTGCGGGCCGTGAACGCCGCCGGTACGACGATCAACGCGATGTCGCCGAACGTGCGGTAGAGCTCGGGAAAGCGCAGGTCGTAACAGATCGACAGGCCGACGCGGCCGCACGGCGCGTCGAACGTCGCCGGAGCGCTGCCGGCGACGATCGTCTTCGCCTCGTCGTAATCCTCGTCGCCGGCAGTAAAGCGAAAGAGGTGGATCTTGTCGTAGCGCGCGACGCGCTCGCCCTGCGGTCCGTACACCAGCAGCGACTGGCGCGTGCGCGCCGGATCATCGCTTTCGAGCGGCACGCTGCCGCCGATCACGTACTGCCCATGCTCGCGCGCCATCCGTGCGAGAAACGCCTGCTGTGCGCCGTCGCCGTCGCGTTCGCGCGCCGCGACCTTGTCGCGTGCGGAAAGCGCCATCAAGCCGAAGTTCTCCGGCAACAGCACGAGGCGCGCCCCTTCGGTGGCCGCTTGCGCGATCAGCGCGCCTGCGGCCGCGAGATTCGCCTCGACGCCGCTGCCCGACGTCATCTGGATCGCTGCAACGCGGTAGCCGTTCACTGTCGTTCTCCTCGCATCACCGAATCGCGGTCGACGACGGCTCGGCACTCGCCGCGCGCGCGGCGCCGTGCGTGACGATCGGATCGTCGAAGCTTCCGGACACGACGTAGCGGTAGCTGAAGAGCTGGTCGAACGGATTGTTCAGCATCTTCTGCGCGAGCAGGGTTCCCGCGCCTACGGCCGCGCCGATCAGCGGGTTGGCGATGAAGAGTGCCGCCGCGCCCGCCGAGACCCCCGTCGACAGCGACGGCTGCACGCGGACATCGAGCTTCTGCGTCTCGTGCGCGAGATCGACGTCGCCCGTGATGTCGACGGCGGCCGCCGGTCCCGAAAGGCGCAGGTTGTCGCTGTGCATGACGCCATTGTCGATCTGCACGTCGCCGACGATCGTATCGAACGCGAAGCCCTGGCTGAACACGTCGCGGAAATCGAGCGAGATCCGCCGCGGCAGCGCCTGCAGCGACAACACGCCGAGCAACCGGCCGACGCCGGGCTCGAGCTTCGTGAACTGGCCGGCGCCGGTATGCAGCGTGAAGCGGCCGGCCAGCGACGGGTAGTCGAAATCGCTGGGCGATCCTGCCCAGGAAAGTTTGCCTTCGATTTTCGTCGGCGCGCCCTTCACCGCGTCGGGCCAGCCGAAACGGCCGAGGAACGCGCCCGCCTCGCGCACGTCGATCGCGACGTCGAGTGTCGTTTGCGCCAGCGCGGCGGCGTTGCGCCACGAACCGGTCGCATCGATGCGCCCCGCGTTGTTCGCGAGCGCGAGCTTGCGGATCTGCCAGTCCGTGCGCGAAGGCTCGGCAACGAGCTCGAGCTTGCCGAGCGGCCTTCCCTTCTTCACCAACGTGTCGGCGACGAGATCGACCGCGGGCCAGTGATTGACGCTCGCTGCAGCCGTCGGCGCGTTGCCATCGCTCGCAGGCGGGAGACTGAAGCGCGCGAGGCGCGCGACGATGCGGCCGTTCGGTTGTGCCGGCGTAGCGGCCCGCCAGGTCGCGTTGCCGGCGATCTCGTCGCCGTCGAGCGCGAGTCGCCAGTCACCGTTAGCGCGCCGCGCGGTCGCCTTGACGTTGCTGAACGTGCGGCCGAGCGCGGTAACGCTAGCGCCGCGCAGGTCGATGCCCTCGAGCGCGAGCGTTGCATTGCCGGATTCACGGCTCGACGCCGTTGGCATCAGATCGGCGTCGAGCCACGCATCGACATCGATGGCCGCAACGTCGGCACGAATCCAGACGCCCGGCTGCGTCGCGTCCGCCGTGTCGCCGATCGCCTGCCCGACGAGGACCAGCGCACGATCGACGCTATGCGCCGCGCCGCTCGCCTGGCGATGCAACAGCGCGCGCGCGACGCGGCCATACTCGACCTTGATCGAATCCTGCTGCGCTTTCGTCGCGCGCCGCTCGATGCGCACCGGAACGGCGTCGCTCGCCGACTTGCCGATCGGCGCGGGAAGATCGATCGCGACACCGGCGAGCGATGACTGCACGCTCCACGTCGTCTCATCGGCGCCCGCAGCGAGCTTCAGCTGCCAATCGGTGGTCCCTGCCATGTGCGAGAGCAGCGGCACGTCGAACGTTGTGCGCACCAGTGCCATGTCGGCCCTGCCGCCCGCATCGACGTGCAAGCGGCCACCGTCGCTCGCGAGCGCAAGCGTGACCGGGCCGCCGAGCGCCTGCGCGCTGACGTTCGCGGCGTGGACGTCGTGTTCGGTGAAGACGATGTCGCCGGAAATGTCAGTCAGCGCCGGCAGACCGGAAAGCTGTACGGTGTTCGACGCGAGCCGGTAATCGCCCGCGATCGTCGCCTGCGCCGCATCGTGCAGCGGCAGCGTGAACTCGAGCGCGAGGCGCCCATCACCGGTTGCGGTCGCGGCATCCGTCGCGTGGCCGAGCCAGTCGGCGACGGGACTCGACGCAATGAACCCGAGGAATTGCGCCGTAGGCCCGCTCGCCATTCCCGTCACGCGCAGCGTGGCGCCACGATCTTGCACGTCGGCGATCTCCGCGCGCGTCGTGCCGATCTGAATTCCGTTCATTCGCGCACCGAGGGCGTCGACCACGAGGTGCGCGCCATCGATCTGCACGTTGGCGGCGATGTCGCTGATCGGCGCCCAGCGATCGGCGTAATCGAGCATCGCATCGCGCGCCTTGATAGACAGCGCGAAGCGTCCTTCCCTGCCTTGCGCGAACGGAAAGCGCGCGAGATCACCGGCGAGCGTGAGCCGCGCATCGCTCGTCGTGCCCCCGACGATCGCGCGCTTCAACCAGTCGCGCAGCGATGGTGCCGCCGAAAGCGGAACGTAGCGGTACGTGCTCGCCAGGTTCGCGCGCGTCAACTGCGCGGTAACGTCGACGATCCCCGGTCCTTCGGGCTGCGCCTGCCACGACCCTTCAGTGGTCCCCGCGACTTCGCCGTTCGCGAATGCGACGTCCTTCCACTGGACCTGCAGCGTACCGTCGTCCACTTGCCAGCGAATGTCGCCGCGCAACGTGTCGAACGAGAGCGCCTGCGCAAAGATCCTCGGCACCGCGATCGTCGCATCGTTGCCCGCGACGCGAACGCGTCCGGCGCGCTCGTTCATGTCGATGCTTCCGGAAAGATTGGCGACGCCGGGAAGGCCATCCTGCGACGCCACGGCGAAGTCGCGCACGTCGGCCTGGATTGCATAGCGCTGCGGAGCGCCGGGATCGCCGGTCCATTCGAAGCGCGCGTTGCGTACGTTGCCGTGCGGCGCAAAGCGCACGATGTCGCGGCGCACGGCGTCGGGCAGCGGCACGTGCGCGGCGATCGCGGCGAGCGGCGGGAGGTCGACGGCGCCGACCGTCAGGCTGCCGCCGGCCGGCGCATGCGCGGTCGCATCGTCGAGCGCCACTGCGAAGTCGGTCGGGCCGACGCTGCTGCCGTCGGGCAATGCGAACGACAGCCGGGTCGCCTTGAATGCGTTGCGACCCGCGGTGCGCTTCCATTCGGCCCGTCCGGCGAGGTGCGCCAGCGCGAGGGGCGTGAGGTCGTCGCCGAGCGTCGTTCGCACGTCCGCGAGCTCCAGGTCCGCGGTCACCGCGTTCGCCTGCCCCGCCGCAACGTCGACCCACACGCGTAGCGCGCCTCGCCCGCTTGCAATCGCGAACGGAAACGGCAGCCATTCGCGCCACGCCGCCACGTCGGCGTAATCGAGGCGAAAGTACAGCTTGCCCGCAACATGCGAGAAATCCTTGCGCGACAGTCCGGTCAAGTCGGCCCGAAGATCGATCGGACCGGCGAGCTCCGGCGGCGGCACGCCGGTGAGTCCCGCCTGATGACGGCCGAAGCGTTGCTGGAGGCGGAACTGCACGTGATCGAGCAGAAGCTGCGGCGCATGGCGCAACTCGTCGTTCCAGACGACGAGCGCATCACGGACGACGACCTGGGGTTGCCGCAGCAGCCAGTCGACGAACGGCGCGTCGTCGGCCATGTCGTCGCTCGGCATCTCGAAGCCCGCGAGATGCAGGCGGCCGCTCGCGTCCCGTCGCACGGCAAGCCGCGGGGAATCGATCAGGAGCTCCTTCAGGCGCAAGTCCATCCGCGCAATCGACGTCCATGCGACGAGCAGGTCGACGCGCGGCAACTCGAAAAGGGTGCCGTTGCCCGTGCGCTCGCGAACCCGGAAGCCGTGGATCGAAAGACGCGGATTCCAGCCGTCCCAGCCGGTGACGATGCCGTCGATCTCGACCGGCTGACCGATCCTTGTGCCGAGCCAGTGGGCGATGTCGACGCGATGCGCTTCGAGCTGCGGATAGACGACGACGCGTATGCCGAGCAGCAACGCGAAGAAGGCGCCGAGGACGACGACCGCCGCCTTCGCGGCAAACCGCACGACGCGGTCGACCCGTGATGACGCCGGCGCGGTCGAAGGCATAATGAACGTGATACGAGGCGCGCCGATTGTAGCGGATGAACCGCCGCGCGCGATGTCTCGTTTCGCCTTTTCTCGCAAACCCGCCATGGACCTCGACCGCGCGCTGGCGTTCAGCCGCTATGCCGAGCGCGCGCTGACCGCGCACCCCGCGCTTCGCGACGAGATCGTCGCGACGATCGACGCCCGATTCGACTGGCCCGGTGCGCTGCGCCACGTCGATGCGGCCGTCGCTGCTCACGACCTGACGGCACTTGCGGCCGCGCTGCGCGTCCTGCGGCGATGCGCATTCACGCACACGCTCGCGCGCGATCTGACCGGGCGTGCCGATTTCGCCGAGGTGGTGCATGCGATGACGACGCTTGCCGAGCGGTCGCTTGCTGCTGCCGTCGAGTTGCACACGCGATCGCTCGCCGCGGCGTTCGGGCTGCCGCGCAGCGAGGCAGGCGACGATGTCCAGCAATTGATCGTCGTCGGCATGGGCAAGCTCGGTGGATGCGAGCTCAACGTCTCGTCCGACATCGACCTCGTCTTCGTCTATCCCGAGGAAGGAGAAACCGACGGCGCGAAGCGCGTTTCCAATCGCGAATTCTTCGATCGGCTCGGGCAGCGGATCGTCGCCGCGCTCGGGCACGTCGATGCGAACGGCTACGTGTTTCGCGTCGACACGCGCTTGCGCCCGTACGGCGGGAGCGGTCCGCTCAGCGTGTCGTTCGCCGCGCTCGAGCGCTATCTCGTCACGCAGGGCCGCACGTGGGAACGCTATGCATGGCTGAAGGCACGGCCGCTGACCGGTGCGCGGCACGACGAGCTCGCGGCGCTCATCACGCCGTTCGTGTACCGCAAATACCTCGACTACGACGCGTACGAGGGGCTGCGCGGTGTGCATCGGCAGATTCGCGAGCAGGAGAGCCGTCACGGCGACGACATCAAGCTCGGCAGGGGCGGTATCCGCGAGATCGAGTTCGTCGTGCAGGCGCTGCAGATCGTTCGCGGCGGGCGTGAGCCGGCGCTGCAGCTTCGCGGCACGCTGCCGGCGCTTTCGGCGCTCGCCAAACGCGGCATCATCGCGCCGCATGCGGCAGGCATTCTGCACGACGGTTATCGGTTCCTGCGCGCGCTCGAGCATCGGCTGCAGTATCGCGATGACCGGCAGACGCAACGATTGCCGGCCGATGAAGGCGAACGCGCGCTGCTCGCGCAGACGCTCGACTTTGCGTCGCGCGAAGACTTCGAGCACGCGCTCGCGGGGCACTGCGCCGAGGTCGCGCGGCAGTTCGACGCGGTGTTCCACGCGCCGGACGAAGACAGTGGCGACGGCGATCGATTCGATCGGTACGCACCGCTGTGGTCCGAGCCCGAAACATCGTCGCCGATGCTTGCCGCGCTCGAGCGCGACGGCTTCGCGGCGCCGGCCGAAGTCGTCGATACGCTGTCGCGCATTCGCGCAAGCCGGCGCTACCTGCAATTGCCCGCGCTGTCGCGCGACCGGTTCGATCGGCTCGTGCCGCGGCTTGTCGCCGTGGCGGCCGAGCATGGCAGTCCCGGCGCCCCGCCGGCTGCCGTTTTGTCACGGCTCCTGGGGCTCCTCGAAGCGATCAGCACGCGCAGCGCCTACCTCGCGCTGTTGAGCGAGCATCCGCCGCTTCTGCCGCGACTCGCGCAACTGATGGCTGCATCGGCGTGGGCCGCCGATTACCTGACGCGACGACCCCTCGTGCTGGACGAGTTGCTCGATGCGCGCGTACTGCTGGCCGAGCCCGACTGGGATGCATGGCGGGCCGAGCTCGATCGCCTGCTCCTGCCGAATCTGCACGACGCCGAAGCGGCAATGGACACGCTGCGCCATTTCCAGCACGCGCACGTGTTTCGCCTGCTTGCACAGGACCTCGCCGGGCAGCTCAGCGTCGAGCGGCTCGCCGATCACCTGTCCGCGCTTGCCGACGCGATCCTCGATGCGACGCTGCGCGGCTGCTGGCGGCAGTTGCAGGGCGACGATGCGCCACCGCCGCGCTTCGCAATAGCAGGCTACGGCAAGCTCGGCGGCAAGGAACTGGGCTACGTCTCCGACCTCGACCTCGTCTTCCTGTACGACGACGATCCCGCGCTGCCCGGGGCGGACGATGCCTTCACGCGTTATGCGCGCCTCGCGCAACGGATCAACACATGGCTGTCGGCGGCGACCGGCGCGGGTCGCCTCTACGACACCGACCTGCGGCTGCGGCCCGACGGTGCGAAGGGCCTGCTCATCTCGGGGATGCGCGGCTTCGAGCGCTACCAGCGCGAGCAGGCATGGACATGGGAGCACCAGGCGCTGACGCGCGCGCGCTTCGTCGCCGGCGACGCTGCGCTCGGTGCGGCGTTCGAAGCGGCGCGCGAGCAGTTGCTTCGCCTTCCGCGCGATCGGCAGAAGCTCGAAGCCGACATCGTCGAGATGCGGGAGCGCATGGCGGCCGGCCATGTCAATCGAACGCAACTGTTCGATCTCAAGCACGATCTCGGCGGCATGGTCGACATCGAGTTCGCCGTGCAATTCCTCGTGCTCGCGCATTCGCACGCGCATCCGCAGCTCACCCGGAACGCCGGCAACATCGCGCTGCTCTCGATCGCCGCGGATGCAGGACTTTTGCCGCAGGCGCTCGCGCTCGAGGCGGCCGATGCGTATCGCCAATATCGGCGCCTGCAGCACCAGGTGAGGCTGACCGGCGCGGCGCACGCGCGCGTCGACCCGGTGCCGCAGGCAGCGCGCCGAGCGGCCGTGGACGTCCTGTGGGGGCGTGTATTCGGAACGGCACGAAAGCCGTGAGCGCGCGGCACGCGTGCGGCAGCGCCGCGAGCCGGCGGATTATGTGCGCGCGTTTGCTAAAATCATCGGCTTTCCAATCGAAGGACGCCCGCCATGTCGATGGCCGACCGCGACGGATGGATCTGGTACGACGGCAAGATGGTGCCGTGGCGCGATGCGACGACGCACGTGCTGACGCACACGCTGCATTACGGCATGGGCGTCTTCGAAGGTGTCCGTTGCTATGCGACCGACAAGGGGCCCGCGATCTTCCGCTTGCGCGATCACACGGATCGTCTGTTCCGCTCCGCGCGCATCTTCGCGATGAAGATTCCGTTCACACCGGAGCAGATCTTCGAAGCGCAGCGCGCGTGCGTGCGCGACAATCGCCTCGAATCGTGCTACATCCGGCCAATCGCGTTCTACGGCTCGGTGGCGATGGGCGTCGCCGCGCGGTCGAACCCGGTGCACGTGGCAATCGCTGCGTGGCCGTGGGGTGCGTATCTCGGCGCCGAAGGACTCGAGAAGGGAATCCGCGTCAAGACGTCGTCGTTCACCCACCATCACCCCAACATCACGATGTGCGGCGCGAAGGCGGTCAGCAATTACTCCGTATCGATCCTCGCGAATCAGGAGGCGACGCACGACGGCTACGAGGAGGCGATGCTGCTCGATCCGCAGGGCTTTATCTGCCAGGGCTCGGGTGAGAACGTGTTCATCGTGCGCGGCGGGAAGCTGCATACGCCCGACCTCGCAGGCGGCGCGCTCGCCGGCATCACGCGCGAAACCGTGATGCAATTCGCGGCCGAGCTCGGCATTCCGGTCGTCGAGCGGCGCATCACCCGCGACGAGGTCTACGTCGCCGACGAGGCGTTCTTCACGGGAACCGCGGCGGAGATCACGCCGATCCGCGAGTTCGACCATCGCCCGATCGGCAGCGGCACGCGCGGCCCGATCACCACGAAGCTGCAGAAGATGTTCTTCGACACGGTGAACGGCCGCGATCCCAAGCATGCCGAATGGCTTACCTACGTCAATGGCTGATCTGCCCGTCGTGGAGGTGCGCGCGAGCGACCTTCCCGTCTTCTGCCCCAATCCCGGCATGCCGCTGTGGAGCTCGCATCCGCGCGTGTTCCTCGATGTCGCGGGCGCCGGCGAGGCGATGTGTCCTTATTGCGGCACGCGCTATCGGCTCGTCGGCGAAGCGAAGGCCGGCCACTGAGCGGTCCGCTTCCGTCCACGCGCGGCGGCATTCATTCGGCGAATGATCGCGTCCTGCTGATCGCGCCGTCGTGGGTCGGCGATGCGATCCTGTCCGAGCCGCTCGTCGCAGGCCTGCTCGACGCGGGCGTCACGCAGCCGATCGACGTCGTAGCGCCCCCCTGGTGCGGGCCAGTCTATGCGCGCATGCGAGGGATCGGCGGGATCTTCGATGCGCCGGCCGCGCACGGCGAGCTCGCGCTCGCGGCGCGCCGCGCGTTCGGGCGAAGGCTTCGCGAGCGGCGCTACACGCATGCGTACGTTCTGCCGAATACATGGAAGTCGGCGCTCGTGCCGCTGTTTGCGCGGATCCCGGCCCGTATCGGCTACGTTGGCGAGACGCGTTACGGCGTGCTGACCGATGCGCGACGGCTCGATCGCAAGCGGATGCCGCAGCTCGTATCGCGCTACGCGGCGCTTGCGCACCCACGTACTGCGACCCTCGGGGCCGCTCCTGCACCGCGACTCGTGCCGAACGACGAGAATCTGCGGCGCGCGATGCAAGCGCTGGGATTGTCACGCACGAGCCCGATCGCGATCCTTTGTCCCGGCGCCGAGTTCGGTCCGGCGAAGCGGTGGCCGGCCGGGCATTTCGCCGCGTTGGCGCAGCGGCTCGTGCGCGACGGCTACGCGATCTGGATCCTGGGCTCGCCGAACGATCACGATGTCGCGCAGTCGCTCGTGGCGGCGCTCCCCGAACGCGCATTGAACGTCGTCGATCTCACCGGGCGTACGGACCTCGGCACCGCGATCGACCTGATGTCGGTCGCGTCGCTTGTCGTCAGCAACGATTCGGGACTGATGCATGCCGCAGCCGCGGTGAACGCGCCGCTCGTCGCGTTGTTCGGCTCATCGTCGCCGCAGTACACGCCGCCATCGTCGCCCGCCGCGCGCATCGCGAAAATCGACATCGCATGCAGCCCGTGCTTCGAGCGCGAATGCCCGCTCGGACATTTCCGCTGCATGCGCGATTTGTCGCCGGAGTTGGTCTACAATCTGGCGCGCGCAACCGCTGCATCGTCCCCGCCCCGCTCTTCCCGCTGACGCCATGCCCACGGCCCGTACGCCGCCGATCTACACTTCGCCGCAGGACGCCGCGCAGGCGTTCTACCAGGCTTTCGAAGCGCGCGACCTTGATGCGATGATGGCGACGTGGGCCGAGGACGAGGACATCGTCTGCGTCCATCCGGGCGGCGGACGCCACGTCGGTTACGAATCGGTGCGGCAGAGCTTCGAGCAGCTCTTCGCCGGCGACACGAAGCTCACGTTCCGGCTCGATCAGCCGGTGTCGATCGACACGGTGGGTCTCGCCGTACAAAGCGTCGTCGAGCATCTGCGCGCAGGCGAAGATGGCCGCAGTGGTGCCGCGATTGCGACCAACGTGCTGATGCGCACGCCGTACGGCTGGCGCCTCGTCTGCCATCACGCATCGCCGTCACCACCGGTCACCGAATTGGCGCAAACGGGGCCGCTGCATTGATAGTGTCGAGGCAGCGCGCAGCCAGCTAGATGGTACCGCCGACGGTGAGGCCTTCGATCTTGAGCGTGGGCTGCCCGACGCCAACCGGCACGCTCTGACCGTCCTTGCCGCAGGTTCCGATGCCCGCATCGAGCTCGAGGTCGTTGCCAACCATCGTCACGCGCGTCAACGCATCGGGACCATTGCCGATCAGCGTCGCACCCTTGACCGGATACGTGATGCGGCCGTCCTCGATCATGTACGCCTCGGCGGCCGAGAACACGAATTTGCCGCTCGTGATGTCGACCTGCCCGCCGCCGAAATTCTTCGCATAGACGCCCTTCTTCACCGACGCGACGATCTCGTTCGCGTCGTAAGCGCCGGGCAGCATGATCGTGTTCGTCATCCGCGGCATCGGGAGATGCGCGAACGATTCGCGGCGGCCGTTGCCGGTTGCGTCGGCTTTCATCAAGCCGGCATTCATCCGATCCTGCATGTAGCCGCGCAGGACGCCGTCCTCGATCAGCACCGTGCGTTGCGTCGGGTGGCCCTCGTCGTCGAGGTTGAGCGATCCGCGACGTTCGCCGAGCGTTCCGTCGTCGATGACGGTGACCCCGGTCGCCGCGACGCGCTGCCCGATACGGCCGCTGAACGCGCTCGTTCCCTTGCGGTTGAAATCGCCTTCGAGCCCATGGCCGATCGCTTCGTGCAACAGGATGCCCGGCCAGCCATTGCCGAGCACGACGGTCATGTTGCCGGCCGGCGCATCGCGTGCCGACAGATTCACGATCGCCTGGTCGACCGCCTGCTTCGCGAACGACGCAAGCCTGGCTTCGCTGAAGTAGCCGTAATCGAGACGCGCACCACCGCCGGCGTAACCCTGCTCACGTCGTCCGTGCTCCTCGACGATCACGCTGATCGAGATGCGCACCAGCGGCCGCACGTCGGCAGCGAGAAGACCGTCGCTTCGCGCGATCAGAACCGTCTCGTGCTCGCCGGCAAGCGATGCCATCACCTGAACGACGCGCGGATCGAGCGCGCGTGCAATGCGCTCGAGGCGCGTCAAGACGTCGACCTTCGCCGCGTCGCCGAGGCTCAGCACCGGATCGTGCGTCGGATAGAGAAGGCGTGACTCGCCGGTGCGCGACAACGGCGTCGACGCCGACTGCCCCTGGCGGCCGATCGCCCGCACCGCAGCGGACGCCTCCTCGAGCGCCGCGAGCGAGATGTCGTCGGAGTAGGCGAATGCCTGCTTGTCGCCGCTCACTGCGCGCACGCCTACGCCGCGATCAATGTTGAACATGCCCGCCTTGACGATGCCTTCCTCGAGGCTCCAGCTCTCGAAGCACGAATGCTGGAA
>JAICLP010000083.1 GCA_025925475.1 Burkholderiales bacterium
CCTTCGCAAGCTCCGGCGACTTCGAATCGATCAGATGGTTGCCCATGTCGGGAACAGCCGCGCCGACGTCGATGTGTTCGGGATGGATGTACTTCGCAGGGACCGGCTTCGTCGCGGTCTTGAAATCGTCGCAATCGATCATTTCGCCGCACGATCCGGTGCGCAGGCGCTTCACGGCGTCACGATCGGCAATGTAGAAATGGAAATCGAAGTGCGGTGCAGACCAGGGCGGTGGCGCCGGCTTCCCATGTCCGTGCGGATTCCAGTTGAGCGCGATCCACTTGAACGGTGAGATCGCCTTCGCCGCCTCGCCGTCGGGAATCGCGAACGTGAAGTTGTAATCGCCGATGCATTCGTCGGCGTCGATGCGTCCGTCGCCGTTCCTGTCGAAGCAGCGGCTCGTGCGATTCGGTTCGGCAGGCAGACCGTCGAGCGCCTCGCTCGTGAGGCTCACGCCGAGCGCGCGCGGTGTTCCGTCGGCATCGAGCGTCACATACACACGCGCAAAGCCATTGCCGACTTTCTGGCGCTCGGTGGTGAGCGTCCTCGCTTCGGACGCGAAGGCGGCAGAAGCCAGGATGCCCAGGATGCCCGCTGCAGTGAAAACGCCAACGACGATGGGTACGCTCTTCATCGTGCCCTCCCTGTTGCCGTGGGTGCGACGGTTGACTGGAACGCTTGATTGCGCCTTTTCGAGCCGGCGGTCAACATACGCCGAGGCCAAACCGGGCACAAGACAGGGTTTCCCTACCCCCTGCATTCACCAGACGAGCAGGATCGGCACGCCGATCGCCGCCCGCCGCACAGTGTCGGTCTTGCTTCCGCGAATCGCCTCCGCAAGAACCTCTTCGGGCGGCGGCGGGTCGGGATCGGTCCTCGTGACCGCGATCAATCCCCATTGCGCATGGGCGCGTTCCGTGGTCACCATGCCGCCGTAGATCGGCACGCGCGCGGCACCTTCGATCGCATCGGCGACATGCCACAGCCGCACGACGTAGCGCGTGCGCGGATCGAGCACGCGAATGAACGTCAACGCGGGCGGTTGTCCGCGATGAAGCTTCGGCAGCACCGGCAACTGCCCGACCGGCGTCGATGGCACGAGCCACAACAGCGCCGACGCCGATTTCCACCGCGCGGGCGCCTGCCACCCGGCGCTCGAAAGCGCCTCCGCCAATGCCGCGCGGGATGCCGCCCACTGCACGGTGAACGCCTCTTCTCGCTGGCCGCCGATCTCCGTGCGTGCAGCGGGCAGCGTGGCCCAGCCGCTGGCTCGCCAGGCATCGAGCGGCAGCGACGGACGCTCGTCGAGGCTCGCGTAGCGCGCGACGTCGCGCGCATGGTGATGCGCGGCATACGGGCCGCCGACGAAGATCAGCGTCGCGGCCACGATCGACAGCACCGGCGCTGCACGCAGCGCTGGCTCGCGAACGTGCTCGATGTACGCGATGCCGAGCAGCGCGATCCACGCGATGCCGAGCCCGAAGCTCGCGATCACGTCCGACAGCCAATGCGCGCCCAGGTAGACCCGCGAGAACGCCACGAGCGCCGCGATGCCGGCGGCGGCGAGCGCAAACGTGCCCTGCCTCGTTACCGGCTTGCCGTGGCCGAGAAGAAACGCGAGAAAGCCATAGACGACCAGGCTGATCGCCGCGTGGCCGCTCGGAAACGAGAACGGGTCGACCGCCGCGTACGCCGTATTCGGGCGCGCGCGCTCGAACGCGTACTTGAGCGCAATCACCATGACTTCCGCAAAGCCGGCCGCCGCGACCCAATACGCGAGCGTGCGGAATCGGCGCGTGATCGCGAGCCACGCGGCAATGGCGGCGATCACGGCGATCATCACGTGCACGCCGGCGAGCTCGCTGATCGTCACCATGACGTCGTCGGCGAAGCGCGAGCGCATGCCCGAAAGCCATCCGTAGATCGCCCGGTCGACATCGACCAGCGTGTCGCGGGTGACGACATCTTCGACGACGCCGAGGAATAGCCAGGCGCCGGCAACGAGCAGCGTTGCCGACACGAGAAGCGCGAGCGGTTCGCTGCGCGAAGGGTCGAGGAGGCCAAGCACGGCGCGCGCAGCCGGATGCGAGCTGAGGCTCGCGCGAACGTAGAGCCTCTCGCGTAGTCGCTTCAGCAACGGCCAGGCACGCCGGGTGACAAGCCGAATGACGAACGCCACGAGCCCCAACCCGACGACGAGAATCGCCACCAGCACGACCAGCCGCGAGCTGACCGCACCGGCGAGCTCGAGCGATGCGCCGAACAGCACGCCCGGCAGCAGATGCGCGCCGGCCCATGCGACGGCCGCCAGCGCGTCGATCGCGAAGAACTCGTGTGCGGGCATCTTCGCCATGCCGGCGATGAGCGGTACGACCGCACGGATGGGCCCGAGGAAGCGTCCGACGAAAATGCTCTTGCGGCCGTTCGCGGCAAAGTACGCCTCGCCGCGCGCGAAAACGGCAGGATGCCGACGGATGGGCCCGAGATCGCGTATCGCGTCCCGATAGCGGCGTCCGACGATGTAGCTGCCGCCGTCGCCGAGGACCGCACCGGCGATCGCAAGCAGACCCGCGGTCCACGGATCGAGCGCACGCAGGCCGGCGAGCACGCCGGCGACGAAGACGATCGTGCTGCCGGGAACGATCGTGCCGACGAGCGCGACCCCCTCGAGCAGGGTCGTGACGAAGACCGCCGCGAGCGCAAGCAATGGATGCGCGGCGAACCAATCGACCAGCGATTGAACGTGCGCTTCCAGGGTGGCGAACGCTAGGCTGACCGCACGCGAAGAAGATGGAACGCGCCGTTCACGCGTTGCTTTCAGCGACGAGGGTCTCGTTCAGCGCGCGTCCGCGGCTTGCGATGACGCGCGCGTAGAAATGCGCGCTGTCCTTCGGCGTGCGCTTCTGGCTCTCGAAGTCGACGTGGACGATGCCGAAGCGCTTCGAATAGCCGAGCGACCATTCGAAATTGTCGAGCAGCGACCATGCGAAATAACCGCGCACGTCGACGCCGGCAACGCGTGCGTCGTGCACTGCACGCAGATGCTCGCGGTAGTAATCGACGCGCAACGGATCGGCGACCCGGTCACCTTCGGCGACCGGCGGATCGTAGAATGCCGCGCCGTTCTCGGTGACGTAGATCGGCGGATTGCCGTAACGAGTTCTGACCCACTTCAGTGTGTCGGCCAACCCCCGGGGGAACACCTCCCAGCTCGTCTCCGTGTACGTCGCCTGTTTCTGCCGCGCCGCCGCTGCGCGCAGCGGCCACGACGCCGCATCGAAGCGGGTGACGTTGCGCGTGTAGTAGTTGACACCCACGAAGTCGATCGGCTGGCGGATGAACGCGACCTCGTCGTCGGGCCAGTGTGGCCACGCCTCCCCGAAGATTTCCGCAAGCGCCGTCGGATAGCGGCCGAGGAATACCGGGTCGAGATATTGGCGATTCATGTACGCGTGTGCGCGCGCCGTCGCCGCGCGATCCTCCGGGCTGTCGGACGCCGGGTACTTCGGCTCGAGATTGACGACGATCCCGATCCGGTGCCTGCCGTGAGCGCGGTACACCTGCACGGCCGCCGCGTGCGCTCGAAGCAGCTGATGCGTCGCGATCGGCGCCTCGAACGCATTGCGATGCCCCGGTGCGAGCGCCCCATGCAGATAGCCGCCGTCGGTCACCACCCATGGCTCGTTCAGCGTCGCCCACATCGGCACGCGATCGTCGAGGCGGTGGAAGACGATCGACGCGTAATCGGCGAACCAGTGCGCGATGTCGGGATTGAGCCAGCCGCCGCGATCGTCGAGCGCCGCGGGCAGGTCCCAGTGATAGAGCGTCGGCGCGGGCGCGATGCCGTTCGCAAGCAACGTGTCGACGAGCCGCTCGTAGTGGTCGAGTCCCTTCGCGTTCACCGCGCCGCGCCCTTGCGGCAGCACGCGACTCCACGAGATGCTGAAGCGGTACGCGTTGAGGCCGAGCCGCTTCATCAACGCAATGTCATCGGCGAAGCGGCGATATTGGTCGCAGGCGACGTCGCCATTGTCGCCGTCGCGAACGAGCCCCGGCGTATGCGTGAAGCGCTGCCAGATGCTCGGGCCCGCGTCGTCGGCGAGCGGCGAGCCTTCGACCTGGTACGCCGACGTCGCCGTGCCCCACAGAAAGGATTCGGGGAACTGGATGTCGCGATCGCGTTCGTTCATTTGACCTCTCCCGACGAATCCTTCGGCAGCTCGAGCACGACCCGCGCCTGCAGTTCGCCGATGCGCACCTCGTCGCCCCGCACCGCGATCGGCTTGCCGTCGATCGTCGCGTTGAGCGGTCGCGACCACGGACCTGCGAGCACGAAACCGCCCGGCGGCACCGTGCCGCTCGCGGTGAGCGTCAGCTCGGCAATGCGGTCGCTGATGCGCACGAGCGAATACGAGAGCGTACCGTACGGCGTGCGCAGCCCCCGGATCGCGATGCCCGCGCGATCGAGCCACGAGGCCGGAACGCCGGCGGCCAGCACGAGTGCACCGTCGCCGCGCTCGTACGCGAAGAGGTCGAGCACCGAGCGGATGAAATCGGACGCGACCCACGCATGCGGCAGGTCGCCGATGAAGCGAACCTCGCGCGGATCGCGTCCAACCACCTCGGGCCACTGGTTCCATGCCGGCGGCCGGCGGCCCGCCATGAAGAAGTCGAGCAGCTCGTGCGCGCGGTCGCGCCAGCCGAGACGCACGAACGCGCCGACATTGCGCAGCTCGTACGGCGTGTAATCGTTCCATTGCACGGTGCCGTCGCGACGCGCGACGAACTCTCGCCAGTAGCGCTCGAACGTCGGTTTCACGAGCGCCGGCGGCAGCACGCGCTCGTCGCCCATCGGCGCGAGTGCAATCGTCGACGACGTCGGATCGAAGTCGCCGAGCTCCACCGACCCGGGCAGGTAATCGATCCGGTGGCTCGCAGCGGTCTCGCGCAGCGACGCGAGCAGATCGGCGGCGAATTCGTCGTGCGCGGCGCGCAGCTCGCGCGCATCGTCGCTGCGGCCCAGCACTTGCGCGATGGTCACCGCGCTTGCGTATCCCTTCAGTGCCCAGAAGTCATCCCAGTACGAATGCATCGGCTTGGCCGAATAGCCCTCGTGGCTGATCGATGCCGGCAGCATGCCGTACGTCGCGGGACGGGCGCCGTTCTTCACGTTGGGGCTGCGCTCGCTGTGGCGGAGCGTTCCCATGTACGCCGCCGCCTTTTCGACGTGCGGCCACATCGCTTCGAGCAGTGCGCGGTCGTGCGTGTAGCGATACACCTCCGCAACGAGGAAGATGAATTCGCCCGGGCTGTCGTTCTCGGGCACCGGGTCGGCACCGCGCGCGTCGATGCAACACGCAATCTTGCCGTTCGCGAATTGATGCGGCGCGTACCAGCGCAGGAAGTCGGCGGCGGTCGACGCGTTCCCGAGACGCAACAGCGATTCGGCGATCATCGTGCCGTCGCGAATCCACGCGCGCGCGTAGGCGCGCGTGCCGGGCCGCAGGATCGCGCCGTCGCGCGAGACGAGAATGTGCGCGAGCGCGGTATGCAGTGCATCGGCGAGCGGTTGCGCTTCCTGCGGCACGCGGATCGTCACGCGATCGAGCTTGCCGCGCCATGTCGCCGCCGTTCGCAGCTGCTCGCGCGTCAGCCACTGTGCAGGTGTGCGGTCGCCGAGCACGGGCGCGCCGCCGTGATCGGTGAGCGGCACCACGACGCCGTATGTCGCAGTCTCGCGCGCGGGCAGCGTGCCCGCATAGAACAGCGCACCCGACGCGTAACCGAAATCGTCGTGCACGTCCTTGCGCGAGCGTTGCTCGGGCGTTGCAAGCGACGGTACGAGCGGTCCCGCATCGAACGGCCGCAGACCGACGCGCGAAGGCGCAGCCAGCGGATAGACGTTGCGCGCGTCGTTCACGGTGAGCGCGCCACCGTCCCACGCGAGATCGTGAATCGGGCTCGCGCCACCGATCGCGTTGAGGAATTGCGCGGGCGGATTGACCTGGAACGGCCGCGCCGCGAGCGCCAGCGTCAGCGGCAACGGCTGGTCGGTCAGGTTCGTCAGGTCGTAGCGCGCGACGAGATGCACGTCGTCGGCAGTACCCGTCGCAAACGTCGTGATGCGCAGCGACCAGCGAGACGCGGTCCACTCGACGCCCGGCATCGGCAGGTCGTCATCGACGAGGAACGGGTGCGACGTGACGTCCGCCCACGTCGTGACCTTGCCGCGCTCGACGACGAACGGCTCGAGCGTAAAGCCGCTCTTGCCAATCTCGAGCGCCCCGTCTTCCGAAAGAAGCCCCGTATCGTGGGCGCCGTCGACGCCGACGAGCGTCCACGCCCCCTGCTCGCCCGAAAAGCCGCGTGGAAAGTGACCGCGCGGCGCTTCGCGCGCGAGGGCCGTGAAGAATGCATTGGGCGACGCGCCGAACGCGACATCCTCGATCGCGAGCTCGTTCAGCGCGTATTCTCGCCGCGGGCCCTCGTACAGCAGAAGCCGCAGATATCGCGTTTCCGATTCGGTCAGGAGCAGTGCGGCGGGACCGGGGCCGCCTTCGGTCACGCGCCGCACCGTGCGCCATTTGCGGCCGTCGTCGGAGAACTGCACGTCGTAGCGCGACGCGTGGCCGTTCTTCGCCCAATTCAGGATGAGACCGCCGAATTCGCGCGGCCGTCCGAAATCGATGCTCAGCCACTGCTCGCGGCGCGGCCCCGATTTGCTGCGCCACGCAGTCCTACGGTTGCCGTCGAGCACGCGCGCCGGACTCGCGCCCGGCTGCGACGACGACGCGCGCACCTTCGGCTCGGGCCACGGCGTCGACTCCGACGGCCGGTCCTGCAATCCGAGGTCGCTGACATAGATCGACCCGCGGCCGCCCCCGTTGCCCGCCGCCACCGCGATTTCGATGGCCGCGATGTGACGCAGCGTCTTGTCCTTCGTCGGTCCCCACGCGAACTCGATCTGGCGCTTGCGGATCGTGATCGGCTGCCACTCGGTTGGAAACGTGAAGTTCGGCTGCCGATACCACCAGACGTCGTCGCCGCTTGCGTCGACGAACTTGATCTGCAGGTCGTTGGCCGGTGCATCGCCGCGAAGCCAGAACGTGATCGCGTAGTTCTCGGGCAGATCGAGCGGCAGCGAGCGGCGCGCGATCGCGTAGCCGGCCGTTCCGCCGAGATCGAAGTCGAGGCGCATCGCCGCGCGCTTGCCGTCGACGACCCGCGCGATCGACGCAGTGACGCCATCGGAAGCCACGGACTTCCATGCGGCGACGTCGTCGAAGCGATCGAGGACGCGCGTCTCGAACGCGGGTGGCTGCGCGAAAGCGAGCGACGCCACCAGCGCAACTGCGCACGCAAACAGGCATTGAAAGGCGAGCCCCCGCCGATGCGCGAGCGCGCGAAGCCACCCGAGAATCGAGGCGAGCGCGTCGAGTGCGCGAAGGCCCCCAGCGAGCCCGGAGACGGTACTCGAAGGTACGGCGAGGGGCGAGCGGCGACACGGAAGCTTTGTCTCGGCGAACGCCAACGTGAGCGAAGCGAACGTCAAGCAAAGCGGCGTTCGCTCCAAAGCAATCGGCGCGCGCAGCCCGATTACCGGGCGGCTTCTCATCCCTTGACGGCTCCCATCATCAATCCCTGCATGTAATAGCGCTGCAGCGCGAGGAACACGATCAGCACCGGCAGCGTCGTCAGCACCGAGCCCGCCATCATCAGCTCGTTGTCCTGCACGTGCTCGCGCGACAGGCTCGCGAGGGCCACCGGCAGCGTGTAGAGGTTCTGGTCGGACAATACGATCAGCGGCCACATGAAATCGTTCCATGTGCCGAGCAGCGTGAACACCGCGAGCGTGACGATGATCGGCTTCAACAGCGGCACGACGACCGCAGCGAAGATCTTCCATTCGCTCGCTCCGTCGATCCGCGCCGCTTCGAGCAGGTCGTCGGGAATCGACAGCGCGTATTGCCGCACGAGGAAGATGCCGAAGATGCTCGCGAGCGCCGGCACGATCACGCCGCCGTACGTGTTGACGAGACCCATGTGCTTGAGCAGCAGGAACAGCGGCACCATCGCGACCTGCCCGGGGATCACGAGCGCGCCGAGCATCAGCCGGAACAGCCGCTCGCGGCCGCGGAAGCGCAGCTTTGCGAACGCGTAACCGGCCATCACGTTGAACACGAGCGACAGCGCGGTCGCAGCGGCAGCGAGCAGGATGCTGTTCGCGAGATAGCGGCCCATGCCGGCGTGCGCGAAGAGCTCGCGATAGTTCGCAAGCGTCGGATGCGCAGGCAGCAGCGGCGGCGGGTACGTGCTCGCCTCTCCGGGCGCCATGAACGACGCGGCAAGCATCCACAAAAGCGGAAACAACGCGAACGCGGCGCCGGCGAACAGCAGGCCGTTGACGACGATGGCCGCCGGCTGCGGGAGAAGCCACGCTTGCGGCGCCCTCCGGTCCGTCATCGCGCAAACCCACCGCGCGCGGCGCGCGTCTGCAGCAGCGTCACGGCGAAAATCAGCAGGAAGAGCAGGAACGCAACCGCCGATGCGCTGCCGAGGTTCCAGTACTTGAAGCCTTCCTCGTACATCAGGTAGAGCACCGACAGCGTGCTCTGCAGCGGTCCGCCCTGCGTCATCACGTACGGCTCGGCGAAGAGCTGGAAGTAGCCGGCGATCGTCAGGATCGCGACGATCGACAGCATCGGCGCCAGCATCGGCAGCGTGACGAAGCGCAGCCGCGCGAACGCCGATGCGCCGTCGATGCGCGCGGCTTCGTAGAGCTCGTTCGGAATGTTCTGCAATCCCGCGAGCAGGATGATCATGTTGTAGCCGAAGTTCTTCCAGACGGCGAACAGGATGATCGCCGGCATCGCGAAACGCGGATCGCCGAGCCAGTCGATGGGTGCGATGCCGAGCGACGACAGCGCGTAGTTGAGGAAGCCGTAGCGCGCGCCGAGCAGATAGCGCCAGATCACCGCGACGGCGACGACGGTCGTGACGACCGGCGCGAAAAGTGCCGTGCGGAAGAACGGCTGGAAGCGCGCGAGCTTCGAATTCAAAAGAAGCGCGGCGCCGAGCGAAGCGCCGAGCGACAGCGGCACGCCGGCTGCAACGAAATAGAACGTGTTGCCGAGCGCTTTCCAGAACAGCGGCCGCTCCAGCAACTCGACGTAGTTGCGCAAGCCGACCACGCGCAGGTTGGACAGGTCGGCGAGCGCATAGATGTCGAAGTCGGTGAGGCTGATGGCCAGTGCGGCGACGACCGGCAGTACGAAGAAGACGCCGATCACGATCAGCGCCGGCGCAACGAAGCACCAGGCGACCTGCCGGCGGCGGGCACGTCGGCGCGACGGCGCCGGGCGTTCGGTGCGGATCAATCGCGCGAGGCGCGCGCCAGCAGCCAGCGGCGCTTTTCGAGGATGCGATCGGTGCGCACGTCGAGCTCGCGCACCGCCTCGTCGACCGTCCACTGACCCCGTGCGGCGCGTTCGGCGACGTTGCGCATCTCGTCGGCAATGCGCTCCCACTCGGGCACCTTCGGCGCGGGCTTCACGCGCTCGAGCTGGTCGCGAAACGCGCGCGCATGCACGTCGTTGGCAAGCGCCGGATCGCGCCACGCGCTGCGCCGCGGCGGCAGGTCGCCGGTCATTTCGCGAAAGCGCAATTGGATGTCGGGGCGCGACAGGTATTCGACGAGTTGCCACGCCGCGTCCTTGACCTGCGATTCGTGGAACACGACGAGACTCGAGCCGCCCGCGATCGATGCGCCGGGACCGGACGGTCCCGGCAGCGGCGCGGTCGCCCAGGTATTCTGCAACTCTGCCGGCAAGCGGCGCTCGAACTCGCCGATGTTCCACGGACCCGAAATGTAGAACGCGAACGTCCCGCGGCCGAACTCGGTCCACACGTTCGACATCTGCGATGCCGTCATCGGCGGCGCAAAGCCGCGGCGGAACATGTCGACGTAGAACGCGAGCGCGCGGCGAAAGCCCTGGCTTTCGAAGTTGCCGTAGCGATCGCCGTCGCGCAACAGCGGATCGTCCTGCTGCAAGGCGAGTGCGAGCAGCGGCTCGACTTCGTTGAGCGGCAGAAGGATCGCGTAGTGATCCGGCGCCGCACGTGCCTTGATTGCCGCGAGCGCCTTCACCCAGTCGGTCCACGATGCAGGGACGTCGCGGATCCCGGCCGCTTCGAGCAGGTCGCGACGGTAAAAAAGAAGGCGGGTATCGACGTACCACGGCACACCGTAGACGTGCTCGCCGACGACGTTCGTATCCCAGATGCCCGAGAAGTAATCCTTCGGATCGACGGTCGATCCGGCGATTCGGGCATCGAGCGGCGAAAGCGCGCCGAGCGCGACGAATTCGGGAATCCACGTGTTGCCGAGCTGCGCGATGTCGGGTGTCGAGTCGCCGGCGAACGCGGTCAGCAGCTTCTCGTGCGCGGCAGTCCACGGCAATTGCTGGACGACAACGCGAACGCCCGGATGTGCGCGCTCGAATTCGGGCACCAGCGCGGTCACGACCTCGCCTTCGCGACCCATCGCCCAGAAGCGGACCGTCGTGACGTTCGACGCGTGGGGACTGCAGGATGCGAGAAGGCCCGCCACGACGGCGAGCGCAAGCCCCAGTTGGATGCCCCCCCACGCTCGCCGCTTCACGGCTTCGCTGCCCCCTGCGAGGGCGGAACTCGCGCCTTGGGGCGGCCCGGCGGCGCTCGTCACCCGGCGCCGGGAACTGCCGCTGCTCACTTCGCGGCGGCGGAGAGCCAGCCTCCCGAGAAGCCCGCGCGCTCGAGTCCGCGGCGGACGTACGGGTTGCCGCGCATCACGTTCCAGATGAGCCCGCTTCGGTAGTTCTCGATCATCGCGACGAGCGCGCCCTGGTCGATGCCGAGATAGTCCTCGTCGACCCACCCGAAGCCCGGGACGCAACGCCCGTGGGCAAGCGGCTCGTCGGCGAACGTGAAGCTGGGGTTGAACGCGTCGAGAAAGCCATAGGTGCCATAGATGTAGCGGCCGAACTGCCGATACATGTTGACGACCGCGGGGATCGCGAGTTCCGGCGCGAACGGAATCGATGCGACGACCGCCGTCGGGGCGAGCGTGCAGTCGTCGTGCGCGGCCGCGCCGCCAATGCCGCGCGCGGTGTAGGCCCGGAAGACGCGCCGGCCGGGCGGCTCATCGACGACGATCTCGCCGGGGCCGTCGCTCGCCGTGATGCCCCAGACGCTCGCGCCATAGTCCTTGCAGCGCAGCGGATTCTCGATCGCGTAGGCGCGCTGCGCGTAGATCGCCCGCCGCGTGTTCTGGAAGTAGTCGATGCCGCGCCGCTTCATGTACGCGTCCTGCACTTCGCGGAAATCGAGCCAGACATGCGAATACTGATGCCCGAAGAGCGGCGCGAACCCGAGGTATTCCTGCCCGAAGCTCTTGCCCCAGCTTCCGTCGTACGTGCTCGTCCACTGGTTCCACGCATCGTGGCCGACGGGGTGCGTCGGGGACGCGAGCGCGAGCACGTAAACGAGCATCGCCTCGTTGTAGCCGCGCCAGTCGTATTCGAGGAAGCCGTCCTCCGGCGTCCAGCCGAGGTTGATCGCCGGCGCGTGCGGCTGCGCCCAGATCCAGTCGACGCGCCGGTAGATCGCGTCGGCGAGATGGCGAATCTCCGCTTCCTGCGCATTGTCGGCGTCGAAGTACGACTGGCAGAAC
>JAICLP010000373.1 GCA_025925475.1 Burkholderiales bacterium
CGACTTCGGTGGCGGAGAGCCGCAGATCGTCGCGAATCGTGGCGAGCACCGGCGGGACCGCGAGAATCGTGAGGCGAAGGCCGTTGCCTGCAAGCCACAGCAGGAGCAACGCGATCCAGGAGGGTCGTCGTGGGCGGTCGGGCATGGGGACCCACGCGGTGAGCGCGTGGCGGACATTCGATCGCCATGATAACGTCGCGCCTTCGTCCGGCCGCCCGCTCGCAGGCTTGCAGGCGGACCCGGGCGCGACTTTCGTCCCGTCGTCTTCTTCCGCCGCGCATGACGATCCGCTCGCACCTGATGCTGCTCGCGATCGGCGCGGTACTGCCTGTTCTCGCCTTCGCGATCCTCGTCTCGATCGTCCTCGTCGAGCACAACCGGACGACGTTCGAGCGTGCTGCGACCGACCGGGCGCGCGCGATGATGACGGCCGTCGACGCGGAGCTGCACGGGTCGATCACGACAGTGCGCGCGATCACGGCATCGCCCGCGCTCGCCGGCGACGATCTTGCGGCGTTTCATGCGGAGGCGCAGGGCATCCTCGCGTCGCAGCCGTCGTGGCTGGACGTGACGCTGCTCGATCCTTCCGGCAAGAGAATCGTCAGCGCACGCGAGCCGCTCGACGCGCCCGGCGCGCGCGTGTTCGATCCCGCGAGTGCAACGCGCATTGTCGCGGGCGGACCGCTTGCGATCGGCAACGTCGACCGGCCCGATCCGTCGTTCCCGGCCGGCATTCCCATTCGCGCGCCGGTCATGCGCGATGGTCACCTTGCTTACGTGCTGACGGCGCTGGTTCGTCCGGAATCGTTCCAGGACATCATCCGCGCACAGCGTCTGCCCGACGGCTGGATCAGCGGCATCGTCGACGCGCACGGCAACTTCGTCGCCCGCATCCCCGCTCGACCGGCCGGCGAACGCGCCGGCGCAGCGTTTCGCACCGCCGTGCTTCGTGCGCCCGAGGGCTGGTATCGCAGTCCCACGGTCGAAGGCAAGGACACCTTCACCGCGCACGAGCGATCGCAGTTCAGCCAATGGAGCATCGGCCTTGCGATCCCCACCGACATCGTCTACGCGAACGCATGGCGCACGTCGTGGCTGATGGGCATCGGCGTCGTCGCATCGATCCTGGTTGCGCTTGCCGTTGCGACAATGCTCGGCCGGCGCATTGCGGCACCGGTCGTCGCGCTCGCGTCGGCCGCGCGCTCGATCGGCGCCCGAACCCACGGCGTGCCCCGCGTCGACGATCAGGTGCACGAGGTGAATGCGGTCGCGGCGGCGCTGCGTGAAGCGCACGTGGCCGTGTGCGAGCGTCAGCAATTGATCGAGCGCGAGAAGGACGCATTGCGAGAGGCCGATCGCGCCAAGGACGAATTCATCGCCGCGCTGTCGCACGAGCTGCGCAATCCGCTCGCCGCGCTTTCCGCCGCGTCGCACATCCTGCGCGTTGCCAATCCCATGCATCCGGCGGCTGCAGAAGCGCGCGGCGTCATAGGCCGGCAGACGAAGCACATGTCGCGAATGATCGAGGACCTGCTCGATGTGAGCCGCCTGATCGCGGGCAAGGTTCATCTGCAGCTCGAGACCTTCGATCTTGCCGCGCTGGTGGAGTCGACGATCGCCGCATGGCGGGCTGCCGACCGCCTGACGGATCGCATCGTCAGCGTGGATGCGCAAAACGCATGGATGACGGCGGATCGGACGCGGATGGAGCAAATCCTGTCGAACCTGCTCGACAATGCGGTGAAGTTCACGGCGTCGCGCGGCACGATTCGCATCGCCGTAGCGCGCGCGGGCGAAAGCGTGGTTCTGTCGGTCGGCGACGATGGCGAAGGGATTTCGCCGTCGCTGGTGATGCGCGTATTCGACCTCTTCGTGCAGGGCGATCAGGACGTCGGGCGCTCGAAGGGCGGCATCGGCCTCGGTCTCACGCTCGTCAAGCGCCTGGCCAAACTGCAGGGAGGGACGGTCGTCGTGCAAAGCGACGGTGCCGGCCGCGGCGCGACGTTCACGATTCGCATGCCGGCCGTGGAACCGGCCGCGCCGCTCGTTGTCAGCGAGCCGATGCCGCACGCGTCGGCACCGCGCAGCATCCTGATCGTCGAGGACAACGACGATGCCCGCGAGATGCTGCGGCAGGTGCTCGCCATGCAGGGCCACCGCGTCTGCGAGGCCGCGTACGGCGAGGCCGGCGTGCAGCTCGCCGCGCAACTGCAGCCCGACGTCGCGATCCTCGACATCGGCTTGCCCGACATCGACGGCTACGAGGTCGCGCGGCGCATCCGAGCGCAATCGACACGACCGGTCGCGCTGATCGCGCTCACCGGCTACGGGCAGCCGGAAGACCAGCGGCGGGCGCGCGATGCCGGCTTCGACGTGCATCTGGTGAAGCCGGTGAGCGTCGAGCGGCTCGACGCGGCGATCGCCTCGCTCGTGCCCTCGTCGCCGGCCCTTCTGCCGCCCGAGCTTTCGTCGCGCTAGGCGTTTGATGCAGTTTGCGCGGGCGCCGGCGCGAGATCGCCGCAGGAACTAAAATCGTCGCGACCCACCCCACCTTCTTTGCACCGCCAAGACCGTGAACGAACAGGACGCCGACCGCCCGACGCGCGAAACGATGGGCTTCCAGGCCGAGGTGAAGGAACTGCTCGGCCTGATGATCCACTCGCTTTATTCGAACCGCGAGATCTTCCTGCGCGAGCTGATCTCGAACGCCTCCGACGCCTGCGACAAGCTGCGCTTCGAGGCGCTGCATGATCCCGCGCTGCTCGAAGGCGGCAGCGACTTTCGCATTCGTGTCGACTACGACGCGGCCGCGCGCACGATCACCGTCGCCG
>JAICLP010000312.1 GCA_025925475.1 Burkholderiales bacterium
GTACCGGATCTACCGACGGCCGCTTAGTCGGCCGCTACTGTGCCAACGAACGTGATCAGGCAGGAAGAAGTGCGCAAGCGCGTGGCGTCTCTGGCGACGCAGTGCCGGGTCGCTTTCACGCGACAACTGCACGGGGAACGCGATTACTGCGCGTTTGCCGGGCCGATCCGGCGGAAGCGGTCGGAATCGGCGGGTAGTGAGTGGCGGAGAGATAGGGATTCGAACCCTAGATACGGTTCCCCGTATACTTGATTTCGAGTCAAGCGCCTTCGACCACTCGGCCATCTCTCCGAAGCGCCGCATTATAGCGTGACCCGCGCCGCGCGCTTCGCTCCGGCAAGCCGCACGCACGTCGAACGAACACACATGTCGGCCGCGTGTGCCGACGCCTGTAGGACCGTTCCGACGCATTGCCGCGCGCTTTGCCGATAGCGCAATCAGCAGCGTGCGGACGCGCCCCTTGCGCGATTCGTGCTTTGCTAATGGTCCCACTTCGCGCATACGGCAAATGAGTCGACTCGCGGCAACGCACGCATTTCGCGGATGGCTCGTCGCGCTGGCCGCCGCGTTTCTGACGGCATGCGCGACAATGCCGCCCGGCACGGATTATCCGAAGATCCGGTCGACGGCGATCGCGCATCCGGAGGAGACGAAGGTCGGCCGTACGGTCGACGCGTTGGCGAAGGCGCATCCCGGGCTTTCCGGGTTTCGTCTCTTCGCGAGCGGCAGTGCCGCGTTCACGCTTCGCGTTCAGATGGCCGACCGTGCCGAGCGTACGCTCGACGTCCAGTACTTCATCTTCAAGGACGACGATACCGGCCAGCTATTGATGAGCGCGATGCTGCGCGCGGCGAGCCGCGGCGTGCGCGTGCGCGTGCTGATGGACGACAGCCAGACGCGCGGCCAGGACGATAGGGTCGCGGTGCTCGCGGCCAATCCGAACGTCGAAGTGCGCCTGTACAACCCGTTCTATTACCGCGGCTCCATCGCGCTCATCCGATACGCGGAATTCGCGCTGACGGCGAGCCGGCTCGACTACCGAATGCACAACAAGCTCTTCATCGTGGACAACGCGATCGCGGTGGCCGGTGGGCGCAATGTCGGCGACGAGTACTTCGACGAGGGCGACGCGCCGCAGTTCGGCGACTACGATGTGTTCGCGATGGGTCCGATCGTGCGCGACCTGTCGAAGAGCTTCGATGCGTACTGGAACAGCGCGCTGTCGATTCCTGTCGCCGCACTCCTCGGCGGGGAGGCGACCGCAACGCAGCTCGCGACGGTGAAGCAACAGCTCAGCGAACACAAGCACGACATGCGCGCGAGCGACGAGGAGCGCGCGATACGCACCGGCAAGCCGCTGGCGGGGCTGCTCGGCGACGACAGCGGGATGGTATGGGCGAAGGCCGAGGTATTGGCCGACAGCCCGGACAAGGCGAAGGTCGAAAATGACGACGAGCCGGGCGCCTTGTTCCGCCGCCGGCTTCTCGAAGCAGCGCGCGACGTCAGGAGCGAGCTCCTGATCGTATCGCCGTACTTCGTTCCCGGCGCGAAGGGCGAGGCGCTGCTCGAGAAACTGCGTGCGCGCGGCGTGCGCGTTCGCGTGCTGACGAACTCGCTGCTGTCGACCGACGTGCCCGCCGTGCACGCGGGCTATCGCAAATACCGCGTGCCGCTGCTGGAGGCCGGCGTCGAGCTCTACGAGGTGAAGCCCCTTCCCGGCAAGCCGCACCCGGGCGGCGGCCTGCTCAAATCGCCAAGCTCCGGTCAGTTCTCACTGCACGCGAAGGCGTACGTGTTCGATCGCAAGCGCATCTTCATCGGCTCGGCGAACTTCGATCGCCGCTCGCTGCATCTCAACACGGAGATCGGCCTGATGATCGACAGCGCCGAGCTCGCGCAGCAGGTGGTGACGCGCTTCGAAACCATCGCGAATCCCGCCAACAGCTTCGTCCTCGCGTTGCAGGACGAGCCCGGCGGATCGCATCGCCTCGTATGGAAAAGCGTCAAGGACGGCAAGCCGATCGTCTACGAGCGCGAGCCCGGCGACGATTCGAAGCGCGAGTTGCTGGTCGATCTCTACAGCCTGCTGCCGCTGGAGGACCAGCTTTAGGCGGCGGCGTAAGCACCGGCCCCTGTGCCGCGCGCCGATGCTGACGTCCGGACCGATGTAATTACTTCTTCGGCGGCGAGTGTGCGTTGGACGCCTTTTCCGGCTGCGCCGACAGGCTCTTTCCCGCGGACGACGAGCCGGACTCGCCGGCGTTCATGTTCACGTTGACCGTCTTGCCCTTGGCCTTTGCGTTTCCAACGTAGTTGGCGATGGCCTTGTCCTCGGCCTTCGCCAGCGCGGCCTTCTCTGCGTCCGCCGTCGCCTTGTCCTTCGCGGCCTTCTCGGCTTTCTGCTGATCGGTCATCGGTGGCGCGGGGGGAAGCTTGGCAACGGCGACGCCGAACGCGGCTACGACGAGTGCCGCACCGATCAATGCGCGTATCGTGGTTTGCATCCTCTTCTTCTCCGCTAGACGGGCCGCGCTGCCGGCACCGGCGGCTGATCGTCGGGCGCCGTCGGAATCTTGCCGGCCTTGATGTCGTTGTACCAGTACAGGTGATGCTCCTTCGCCCACGTCTCGTCGACGTATCCGGTGCTCATTGCGCGATACGCGCCGATCTGGCCGAGCGTACCCATGTAGATATGGCCGAGGGCCGCGAGCATGAACAGCGCCGCGATCGACAGATGCACGAGATTGGCGATCTGCATCGTGCCGCGCGTCTGGTTGAAGTTGGGAAAGTCGAGGATCAGGCCGGTCACCGAAACTATGATGCCCGCCACGAGCACGCCGCCCCAGAACCAGCCCTTCTCGCCGGCGTTGAATTTGCCCGACGGCACGTCCTGCTTCGAGATCAAGCCGCCTGCATGGCGCACCCAGTTCCAGTCGTATTTGCGCCAGATGTTGTCGCGCACGAACGTGACGAAAATGAGCACTAGGCAGACGATGAACAGCGGACCGAGGAAGTTGTGCAGGTTCTTCGACAATATCGTGAGCCACGAGAACAGCGTGTAGCCGATCAGCGGCAGCAGGATGTTCTTGCCGAACGTGATGATGAGCCCCGTGATCGCCATCGCCACGAAGGTCCATGCCGTGGTCCAGTGGATCGCCATCTGCCAGTTCGTGAAGCGCCTGATCGTGCGGCCCGTCAGCGGCTCGTGCAGGCGCATCGGCCCCTTCCACGCATAGAACGCGGCGATCGCGAGGAACACGATGACGAGCGCCCAGCCGGCATAGACGGACACCATCGAGTTGCGCATCGCGCGCCACGTCTGTCCTTCCGGCTGGATGAGGACGTTCGTCTCGCGCCCGCGCACCTGCGTCGTCTGCGGCGCGCCGGAGCGCACCTCGCTCCATACCGGCTGGTTGTTGAGCGGCTGCGTGATCTGGCGCTCCTGCTGCTGCCGCGCCGAGTTCGCGTCGGCCTGGCTCGTCGCGGGGCTGTTCTGCGCGGCGACACCGAGGCTTACGAACAGCAGCGACCACATCACGACGTCGAGGGCAACGAACGTCACCTTGGCGAGCGACCAGCGCGAGCGTGGTTTGCGTGAAGACATGGCCGCCACCCCGTCAGTCGCGAAGCCGCACGTATTCGTTCTGGTAGTGCGCGCGGTTGTCGATCTCGTTCTCCCATTGCTGCTTGTTGCCGTTGAACGGCGCGTTCGCGAATGCCGGCGTATCGGGCTTGCCCTGATACTTGCCCTGCTTGTAGTTGATCACCTGCGGACGCTCGCCGCAGCCGGCAACGCCCAACGCGAGCAACGCCGCCGCGGCCGCGAGAAGTGCAATGCGCGTCGTCACGATTTGGTTCCTCCGGCCGGTTTCGCGGGCTCGGGGGCGGCCGGCGCCGGTGCCTGATTGCCCGGTTGCGTCGCA
>JAICLP010000098.1 GCA_025925475.1 Burkholderiales bacterium
CCTGAATCAGCGCCGTGCCGGGGCGCCGATCGAGGCGATCCACGCGCGAGGCGGCCACCTGCGCGACGAAGCCGCCGTCGGAGGCAACGTCGACCAGCCCGAAGCTGCGAATCGCCGCATTCGTTCCCGGAAGCAGATCGCCGGCGCGAAGCAGCACGCGGCTAAGCCGGGTCGGATGCTTGCGGTCGACCGAGAAGAGCGCCTGCGACGCGCCGAGCGAGTCCGCGGAGGTGTCGGTGGTGGACCCGACGAACGTGACGGTGTCGTCGTCGGCAAGGGCGACGTCGCCGAAGATGCCTCCGTACTGGCCGCCCTCGGGCGCCGGGTCGCCGAAGCGCGCGACGCGGCTCCAGACCTTCGTTTCGGGATCGATCAGGTAGACGCCCGGCGCGTTCTTCACCGCGACGGTCCCGCTGAGATCGGTGCAGGTCAGCGTCGTCGCATAGTGGCCGGCGGAATTGGTATCGCCTGTGCCGATCCGGCTGATCAGGAGCGGCAACTGGTTCGCCGGCACGCCCGTGATATTCGGCGTGGTGAGATTGAGGCCCTGGTAGGACCAGACGCGAAGGTCGGTGACTGCTGGCGGCGCGCGCGTGTAATCGAGACTCACGAGGAAGAGTGCATCCGGGGGTGTTGCCCCCTTGCCCAGACTCGTGTTGTTGTCGGTGGCAGCCTGCGTCAGATGCGCGTGAAAGTAGATGAACGGCGTGCCGCCCGCCATCATCGTCACGGGCGTCAGCTCCCCGACCGGGTTGACGAATCCCGGGTCGCCGGGCCACGGCGCGCCGTCGTCCGCCGTCCATACGCGATAGAACACGTAGCCGTTCGGAATCGCGCCGAGCGATCCGCCGCCGTTGTTGGTGCTGCCGGCGCTCGTCAGTGCAACGCCGCCGAGAGCGCCGCCGATCGTCCTCAGGAAGTCGCGCCGCGAGACGCCGTGCTTTGCGCTACCCCGTGGATCGTCCTCTGTCATCGTCACCTCCCTCCAGGCTCCGACGAGTTGGCAGGGGGCATCGACCGCGTCGACGCCCGCGTTACCAAGCTAATTGGTCGCCACGCACCTCTTGCCGAGGTTCTTCTGGATCGTCAGCAGGTCCGACGCGCCCGTGATGCCGTCGAAATCGAAGTCGTACCAGCTCGAGCTCGGCGAAGGCGTCGTGGCGATCCCGTTGAACAGCGTCCAGTTCTTGAGATCCTGTTCGTCGACGACCTTGTCGAGGTTGCCGTCCCCGGGACACTTGACCTCCGATGTCATGATCGAACCCAGCGTCGCGGACAGGTTGTTGAAGTTCGTGAGCTGCAGCTGTGTCAGGTTCCCCGGGCAATTCTGCGTGTAAGCGCCTGTCGTCACGTCGAACGAGTCGGCGCAAAGCGCGAAGCGGGCCTCGTCCAGCATCGGGGAAGGCGCCGCTTCGTCGATCTGGTAGAACTCCGTGACGGTGACCGGCTTGAAGTCGGGCGGCGCCGCGCAGTTGGGCTGGTCCAGCTTGATCAGCTTATAGACGTCGTTGCGCACCGCCTGCTGCGCGACGGGCACGAGCGACATGCCGGCAATCGCCGGGTCCAGCGCTGCCGCATCGGCCGACGTCTTCAAGGCGCAGCACGTGTCGTACGCGACGGTGCCCATATCGGGTGAGTCGCCCCACCACTTGCCTCCCTCGAAATGGCAAATGCCTTTGCCCGAGAAAAGCTGCAGGCATGCGGGGGTGGGTCCGATCTGGAGGACGCAGGGCTGCGGATCGACCGGATGGATGTTGTTGCCGATCTGCGTGAAGTTCGTCTGGCGAATTTCGGCCTGCTCGGGATTGGTGAGATAGGCCAGCATCGGTTGCGAGTCGAGCGCATGGCTCGATGGTACGGCCTTGCGCACGTCGACGCCGCCGATCTCGCCGAACAGCTGATAGAGGTCGGCAACGTTGACCATCGCGCTGACGGGGCGATCGGGCGATTTCACGAGCGGCCCGGCGATGATCAGCGGCACCCATACCCCCGTCTGGTAGACGTATCCCTTCGCGTGCGAAATCTCGAATGGCGGCTTGACGCCAGGGCTGAACGTGCCGTTGTCGCCGACGATGATCACCATCGTGTCCGTCTTTTCCGGCTGGTAATTCAGGCTTCCATCGGTGTTGTACGTGGCGAGGCCCGTTTGCACGAGAAGCCGTCCGATCTCGGCATCGGCGCTTTCCAGCATCTGGTTGCTCAACAGATGGTAGTTGGCGATGCCCTGGCTGCCCGGGAGATTCGGCGTGCAGTCGAGGTTGCTGAGATCCTGCGAGCCCTGGGGCACCAGCGACCGCGGCGTTTGCTGGTACGGCGCATGGATCTGCGGATAAGCCGCCGTCACCATCCACTTCTTGTTGCCCTTCCGGTTGTTGATCCAGCTGATGGCGGAGTCGGTCATCACCTCGCCGATGTAGCGGCGCGTGCTGGGATCGCCACTATCCGGAGCGATCACCTTGACGCTACCGTCGGACGCGTTGATGACTCTTTCCCAGACATAGAAGGCGTTCTGGGTGCTGAAACCGAGCGGATTGGACAGTGGCTGTGCACAGGCCTGGTTCGGCACGAAGATGCCGCCCTGCTCGAGACAGGCGCGTCCAGGTGTCGGCGCGGCCGAGTTCGCCGCCATGTCCTTGCAACTCGAATCGATGAAGTGGCACGAGCCCTCGTTGGCACCGCCGTCCCTCGGTTTTACAGGATTGGGTACGAAGCCGCAGGTGTAGATCGTCGTGGGCTGGTTCGTGGACGGATCGATCAGGCCGCCTGCACTGGTGTCGATCGGATGCGGCGATCCATCGAGGAAGCCGTCGAAGTAATCCCATCCGAGCGCATGCACGATCGCATCGCCGAACGGATTGTTCGTATTCGTGGCGAGATGGAACTTGCCGAAGTTGGCGCTCTCGTAGCCGCGCTTCTTCAGCAGCTTCGGCGTCGTGATCTCGAACGGCGACACCTGCGAGTTCGCGAGGTCGATGTTGAGCAGCGCGCTGCTCACGTTCGTGCGCAGCGGCCACCTTCCCTCGAAGAAGACCGCGCGGCTCGGCGAGCACTCGGGCATCGCCCACACGTTGCGGAAACGCACGCCGGCATGCGCGATGGCGTCGATGTTCGGCGTCTTCGCGGCGTCGATGCCGCCGTAGCCGAACACTCGCATCTGATCGATCCCGACGTCGTCGAGGATGATGAAGAGGATGTTCGGATTGCGCCCGTTGCCGTTAACGCCGCTTTGGCCGGGAGGACTGTTCCCGTTGCCGTTGGCGTTGCCATTCCCGGGGGCCGCCGCTGCAATGCCCGTGCAGAGGATAAGCACGAGCAAGGACACGGCGCTCGACGCTCGACGTAGCAGATTCACGCTGCACCTCCCTCGTCGCCGGCCTCGAGGGTCGGCTGTTCGGATCGACGTTCGTCTAGCTGGTGGCACGCGAAGCGCATGGCCAAAGCAGATCGCATGCCGGTGCTGTAATCACCTGTTCTTATTACGAGATTCCTGGGCCAGCCCGATGCGGGCGCCGTCGATTGTAATTTTTGTCGACACTGGCGATCCGCCGGACGGGCCATTGCGCGAGCCCGGATCTCGATTACCGTCGCAGCGCACAAAAAGCACGGCAATCCGTTCAACAAGCACGTAACAAGAGGGAGGCCAGAATGAACCAGTCGCGCGCCTAGTACATCGAGCGCTTCTCGAAGTACAACACGATCATCGGCGCGAAGTTCAACCAGTTCAAGTACGGGTCGGTGCCCGCCGCCTGGAACAACGAAGCGACCAATGCCGGAGACGCGTCGGTTCTCTACATCAGCGCCTTCGTGAACTTCGACGACAATTCCGAACTGGTCCTCACCGTGCCGCCGTCACGCGATCAGTACTACGTCGTCGCCTACTACGATGCGTGCGGCAACACGATCCGAAGCATCGCAACGCGAACGACGCTTTCCGACGGCATGACGTCGTATCTTCTCGTGAAACCCAAATCGCCGTATGCGAACAGGAAGACGGCGAAAATCCATCGTCGTCGAAGGCGGCGTCGCCAATATCGCGCTCGATGCCATCTATCCGACGCTGACGGGCAACCCGTCGACGCTCGACGGCAACCATACGTACAAGCTGACGTTCACGCTGCCCGCCTCCTCCAATCCGCCGCTGCCCGCCATGGAAATCTATCCACCGATGGTCACCGACGACAACGGCACCGGCAACCCGAAGGGATTCTGGTCGATCCACGTCTACGCGACCGATCCGACGGAAGGCGCCGCTCCGTTCATCGCGCAGACCAGCGTGCTGAACACGCACTTCTCGACGGCGGACACGGCGGTTGTCTCGGTGGATGCGGACGGTACCGGCGGCACGACGATGACCGTGAACGCGCCGAACTGGGGCAAGCTCGTGGCGAGCACGCCGATTCTGTTCGGCGGCGACACGTCGGCTTACGGGCTCCTCCCGGACACCGTCTACTACGTCGCGGACGACCCCACGCCGAGCTCCGACCAGACCACGTACACGTTCCACGTCGCGACGCAATGGCTGCAGGAGTTGTCGCTCGGGAACGTGCCAATCCAGGGTCCCGGCGGCTCTCCCAAGGGCATCGTCCAGCTGCTCTCGCCTGGCGGTGCGGCCGCACTCGAATACGGAATGGTCAAGCCGGTCACGCAGCTCGGGTCTTCCGAGGTCGCCGCCAATCTGTTGCCGAGAAACGCCGACGGGTCGCTGACGCTCTGGTTCGGCCCGGCGCTGCCTGCCGGCGCGCCGGCGTCCAACTGGATTCCGACGCCATCGGCGGCGTACTACGGCACGCTCTACCCCGAGGCGGTCAGCACGCAATTCCAGTTGACGCTTCGCATGTACTACCCGGCGCCCAGTGATTCGCCGCCGTCGATATTGAAGTGCACCGTGTGCACGCCGCCATTGGCCGAGAGTTACATACCGCCGGTCGTCGAGTTGGTGCAGTAGGTCGACTGCAGGCTTGCGCCTGTTTTGGCGGCTCAAGGGCCGAGCGCGCGCAACCGCTCTGCATAGCGCTCGGCCTCGCCGCGATCGCCGGCCTCGCGGTGGAAGCTCACGAGCGCTTCGACAACCTCGCGATCGGCGGGATGCGCGCGGCTCGCGGCCTCGAGCGTCACGATGGCGGCCCGGGCGTCGCCGAACGAATGCTGCGCGACGCCCAGGACGTAGGCAAAGCGCGCGTTCGCCGGATCGAGCTTCGTTGCTTGCGCGAGCTCCGCGAGCGCTTCCTGCGACCGCTTCGCGCGCACGAGCGAAAGTCCGAGCGCGTGATGGAGCGCCGCGTCGCGCGGCAGATGCCTGAGTCCTTCGCGCAGCGTTGCATCGGCGTCCGCCTCCTGACCCGCGTCGCGAAACGCATCCGCGAGATCGAGATAGGCGCCGGCGAACGTCGGATCGAGCGCGATGCTCGAGCGAAGGTCCTTGACGCCCTGCGCGAAGTCGCCCTGGCGCACCTCGAACGTGCCGAGCGCAGTCCGCGCTTCGGGACGATCGCCGTTGTAACGCTGGCTCGCGACGAATTCCGCCGCCGCTGCCTCGAAGGCACTGCGCTGCTGCGGGTTCGCAGCGTCGAGCTCCCCGGCGAGCATCTTCGCGGCTTCGATGCGTACCGCGCGCAATGGATCCGAAAGAAGCGGCACGCCGATCGTGCGTTGCGCATCGGGCGACGCGTGCGTCAACGACTCGACGGCGCCGAGTCGCACGAGCGCATTGCGATCGTCCGCCGCGTTGGCGATCGCTTGGAGATTCGCGGAGCCTTGACTTGGGTCGAGACGCGCGAGCGCCGAAGCGCGTGCAATGGGGGGCTGATCGTCGGCAGCGACGACGGCGCGTAGCGCGGCACCGGCATCCGCGGCGCCGTTGTCGGCGGCGGCGAACGCCGAGGCGTAGCGGTGCAGCCGATCGGGGTTGTCGCCCCACAACGCTTTCACGCGTGCGGCCGCCCAGCGCGCATCGCGATCGCGATGGCACGCGTTGCACGCGTTCGGCGTGCCGATGGCGACGGTCAGATCGGGGCGTGGAGGGCGAAGGCCGTGATCGCGCCGCGGATCGATCTGCATGTACGCATTCGCCGACATGTGGCAGTTCACGCATTGCGCGCCGGCACTGCCGCTCGCGTGGTGATGGTGCGACGTCGTATCGAACTTCGCGGCGTCGTGGCAGCGCCCGCACAGCGCGTTGCCCTGCGCACGCAACTTCGCACTGTGCGGCTCGTGGCAATCGCTGCACGTCACGCCGGCGGCGTACATCCTGCTTTGCAGGAACGATCCCCAGATATACACTTCGGCGCGCTGCTGCCCGTCCGCGTGGTAGACGCCGGGCTCGAGCAGCGCGGGAAGGTAGTAATCGAGGAATCGCGCGCCGGCCGTGTAACCGGCAGCGATCGGCGCGCGGCGCGCGTGGCACTGTGCGCAAACCTCGATCTCGTGTTCGTCCGTTCGCGGAACCGATCGCGTCGCCGTATCGCGTTCCGGGGACCGCTTCCACGTGACCCCTGCCCGCTCGTCGAGCGTGGCGACGAGTCCCTTGTTCGCGACATCGTCCTGCTTGCCGGCAGCGCGCGCGCCGGCCCAGGCGACGTGCAGCGATCCCGGTCCGTGACAGGACTCGCATCCGACGCCGAGTTCCGTCCAGCGCGATGCGTACCGATTCGCCGCGGCGTCATAGTTCTTCTCGAAGCCCGTCACGTGGCACTCGGCGCACATGAAGTTCCAGTTCTGTGCGCCGCGCGTCCAGTGCAGCGGATCGCGATGGTCGATGCCCTGCCCCGGGTACAGATGGAACCAGCGCTGGCCGCCCTGCCGCCCAGGCCGCGTGTCCCACGCGATCGACAAGGCCTGGAGCCGGCCATCGGGAAACGGGATCAGGTACTGCTGCAGCGGATCGACACCGAACGTGTAGGCGATCTCGTAGTCGGCAAGCGCGCCCTGCGGCCCATCGGTGCGAACGAAGAATTTGCCGTCGCGCCTGAAGAACGTCGATTCGATGTTCCCGTAGCGGAACTTCGCGCCGTTGAAGTCGCCCTGCACGGTGCGATCGCTCGCAACTTGCATCGCCACGGCATGCTGCGACGCTCGCCAGGCATCGAACGACGACTCATGGCATTTGGCGCAGGCCGCGGTGCCGACGAAGGATGCCTTCGCGGTCGCCCAGGGTGAAACAGGGGTGTCGCGCGTCGTGCGCGTCGCCGGTTCGGGGGATGCCGATTTCGGAGCGCGCGGCGATGCGGTCGCTGCCGTCGTCGGATGCTCGACGTTCCACCACCACGCGAGCAGTGCGGCACCGATGACGGCCAGGATCATCGACAGCACGATCAATGGACGTCGAACCTGCCGCCGCGCAGGAACCGGAGCGGGCGTTGGCGGGATCGACGATCGTTTGCGCGCGCGACGTTTCGGCAAGAACCGGGACGAAGGAATGCGGAGAGTCCGGATTAGGATAGCATCGGCATCATCGACACGCTGCCGCGACCAAGCCGCGGCCTGGAGCCGACTGATGCAACTTCCCGATCGCGAATCGATCGCACCTGCCGGCAACCCGCTCGGCCTCGACGGCATCGAGTTCGTCGAATATGCGACGAGCAAGCCACAGGCGCTCGGCCACGTGCTCGAGATGATGGGCTTTCGCGCGATCGCGCGGCATCGGTCGCGCGAGGTGCTTCTCTATCGGCAGGGCGACATGAACGTCGTCGTCAACGCGCATGGCGAGCGTGGCGCGAATCCGGAACGCCCGTCGGAAGCCACGTTCATCTCGGCGGTCGCGCTGCGCACGCGCAATGCCGCGGCCGCCTATCGCCACGTGCTCGACCGCGGCGCGTGGGCCGTCGCGACGCACGCCGAAGTGATGGAGCTCAACATTCCCGGCATCCACGGCGCCGGCGCAAGCCGCATCTACTTCGTCGACCGCTACCGCGACTTCTCCATCTACGACGTCGATTTCGTCCGCAACCCGGGCGTCGATCAACATCCGCCTGCGCTCGCCGGCCTGCACTGGTTCGGCATCGTCCAATACATCGGCACCGATCGAACCGCGGACTGGACCGAGTTCTACACGGAGCTCTTCGCCTTCACCGTGCTGCCGGACGAGCAACGCTACGGGATCCTGCCGAAGGGCCGCATCCTGCGCAGTCCCTGCGGCGCGTTCTGCCTGCAGCTGATCGAGCCCGTCGAAGGCACCTACGAGGTCGAGCCGAACGAGATGCTGCAACGGGTCGGCCTCGGCACGCCCGACGTCCTGAAGACGACAGCGGCGCTGCGCGAGCGCGGCGTCGAATTCATCGAGTCGCGCGACGTTCATTCGGAAACGCGCGGCGCACTGACACAGGGTTATCTCGGCGGCGTCATGTTCGAGCTCGTGCACGATGAACGGTGACGATCGCAGCGGCGGGCCGTCGGCGCTCGGCCCGCTGCCCGACATCGGCGATTTCGGCATCGACACGATATCGCTTGCCGGAACGCTGCCGGCCAAGCTCGACGCGGCGAGACGCGGCGGCTTTTCGCAGATCATGCTGTCGGCGCGCGACCTCGTCTCGCATCCCGAGGGCTATGAAGCGGCGATCGCTGCGGTGCGCTCGAGCGGACTGCGGGTCACCGGCTTCCAGGTGCTGCGCGACTTCGAAGGCCTGTCGGGGCACCTGCACGACTACAAGGTCGACGTGGCGAAGTCGATGCTGACGATGTGCGATGCGATCGGCGCGAAAGTTCTGCTCGCATGCTCGTCGACGTCGACGCACGCGACCACCGACGCCGACGCGCTCGCGCGCGACCTGCGCAAGCTCGCGATGCTCGCGGTTCCATTCGGCATCGACGTCGCCTACGAGGCGCTGTCGTGGGGCCGCGCGGTGAACGAGTTCACGAAAGCCTGGGACATCGTGTGCCGTGCCGATGCGCCGAACCTCGGCCTCGGCTTCGACTCGTATCACCTCTTCGCGCAGCAAACGTCGCTCGACGAGCTCGAAAGCATCGACCCGGCGAAGATCTTCCTCGTGCAGCTCGCCGACTTCATGTGGCAGGAAGTGCGCACCGCGGAAGAGCGGATCACGACCGCGCGCCATTTCCGCGTGTTCCCCGGAGAAGGCGTGCACAGCGCAAAGCTCGCCGACGTCGTCAGGCGGCTCGCGCGGATGGGTTATGGCGGCGACTACAGCTTCGAGGTCTTCAACGACGACTATCAGCAGATGCCGCCGGACATCGTCGTTGCGCGCGCCCGCCGCGCGGCGATCTGGCTCGCCGAGGATGTGCTGCGCCGCGCGCTGCCGCTGCCGAATCAAATGCGGCTGCGCCGTGCGCCCGTCGGATGACTAGCGCGGGCGCCGCGACACGAGCATCCGCGCTTCCGCCTCGGCGACGACACCGCCGCTCTGATTCGCCGCGCGTCCGCTGAGCGCGACGATGCCGGCGTCGTGCGCGGGCTTGTCGAGCGTCTCGGCGATCGTCCACGTCGTCGTCAGCGTGTCGCCGGCGCGTACCGGCGCGATGAAACGCGCGCGATGCTCGAGATACGCGACCGCGGTGCCATGAAAATACATGCCGACCGCGGCGCCCATGATCGACGACGTCAGCATTCCATGCAGGATCGGCGTGCCGAAGCGAGTGCCCTTCGCGTACTCGGCGTTCATGTGATGCGGATTGGTGTCGCCGATCAACCCCGCGCCGATCACGATGTGCGTCTCGGTGATCGTCAAGGCGCTCGCGAACGTGTCGCCGACGCGAACCTCGTCGAACCAGCGGCCGCTGCCGATCAGCCCATTCATGCGGCGATCCGTGGCGTCGCTGCGCGGAGCGCCACGAGCTCGGCGAGGCAAAGCTCGGTGAACGCGATGCCGCCAAGGATCGGCAGCACGAAGATGTTGACGAGCGGTATCAGCGACAGCGGCGACAGCGCGAGCCCGAGGCCCATCAATCGCGTGCGGCTGCGATCGATCACCGCGGCGATCTCGCCGACGCTGGCATGCTCGGCCAGCGCGTCGTAGCGAAACATCCGCTGCGTGAGCCACGCGTTCAGCACGAGCGAGGCGATCGCATAGATCGGCGGCACGAACAGCAGCACCAGCGAAACGAGCCACAGCGGCACGAAGATCGCGAGTGCCGCCGCCGCATTGCCGGTGCTTCCGGCGAACGTGCCGCCGCGCATCGCGGCGAGCGCCGGAAAGTGGCGCGCCGCG
>JAICLP010000168.1 GCA_025925475.1 Burkholderiales bacterium
AGCGGCACCGCCACCATGTACTGAATGCAATGATCGCGATCCGCCGGGTTCGCAAGCGGCCCGGTCTTGTCGATGATGCGCACACCGGGCTCCTGCGTCTCGATGACGATGCGCTCGACATCCGCGAGCCGGTCCCGCACGAGCGGATGCAGCTGCATCGCGCACTCCACCGCGGTCTGCGCGTGGAATTCGGCCGGGAAGCTGATCTTGAAGAGCACGTTCTCCATGACATAGCTGCCGTACGGGCGGTCGAAGCGAAACGGCTGGCTTTTGAACAGCACGTCGTAGAAGCCCCACGTCTTCGCGGTGAGCGCGGACGGATAGCCCATCTCGCCGGTCTTCGCGATCAGCGCAAGGCGCACGCCGCGCGACGTCGCGTCGCCCGCCGCCCAGCTCTTGCGCGAGCCGGTGTTCGGCGCATGGCGATACGTGCGAAGGCTTTGCCCGTCGACGAACGCGAGCGACAGCGCGTTGATCACCTCGTCGCGGGAAAGGCCGAGCATGTTCGCAACGACCGCCGTCGTCGCGACCTTCACCAGCACGACGTGGTCGAGGCCGACGCGGTTGAAGCTGTTCTGCAACGCGATGACGCCCTGGATTTCATGCGCCTTGATCATCGCCGTCAGCACGTCGCGCATCGTCAACGGCGCGCGGCCAGCGGCGAGCGCGTTGCGCGACAGCCAGTCGGCCGCCATCAGGATGCCGCCGAGATTGTCCGACGGGTGCCCCCATTCGGCGGCGAGCCACGTATCGTTGAAATCGAGCCAGCGGATCATGGCGCCGAGGTTGAACGCCGCGTGCACCGGATCGAGCTGGTAGCCGGTGCCGGGAACCTTCGCGCCGTTCGGCACGATGGTGCCCGGCACGATCGGCCCGAGCAGCTTCGTGCACGCCGGATAGCCGAGCGCCTCGAAGCCGCAGCCCAGCGTATCGAGCAGGCAATAGTGCGCCGTTTCGTACGCTTCGGCGCTTTCGATCGCGTCGCTCGCGACGTAATCGGCGATGTCGACCAAGACCTCGTCGGGTTGCGGGCGAACGGTGCTGTGCGTGGCGGCCGACATCGACTATTTCCTGTCCTCGATGGCAACGAACGGCCGATCCTCCGGCCCCACGTAATTCGCCGACGGCCGGATGATCTTGCCGTCCTCGCGCTGCTCGATCACGTGCGCCGCCCAGCCGGCGGTGCGTGCGATGACGAAAAGCGGCGTGAACATCGCCGTCGGCACGCCCATCATGTGGTAGCTCACCGCCGAATACCAGTCGAGGTTCGCGAACATTCGCTTCGCGTCGTGCATCACCGCTTCGATCCGCTCGGCGATCGCGTACATCTTCGTGTCGCCGGCCGCGACCGACAGCTCGCGCGCGACCTCCTTGATCATCTCGTTGCGCGGGTCGGACACCGTGTAGACCGGATGCCCGAAGCCGATGACGACTTCGCGCGCGCCGATGCGTCGGCGAATGTCCGCTTCGGCCTCGTCGGGCGTCGCATAGCGCTTCTGAACGTCGAACGAGAATTCGTTCGCGCCACCGTGCTTGGGTCCGCGCAGCGCGCCGATCGCGCCGGTGATCGCCGAATACATGTCGGAGCCGGTGCCCGCGATCACGCGCGCCGTGAACGTCGACGCGTTGAACTCGTGCTCGGCGTAGAGATTGAGCGACGTATGCATCGCGCGCACCCAGGCCTCGGATGGCCGTTTGCCATCCAGAAGGTGCAGGAAATGGCCGCCGATCGACCCATCGTCGGTCTCGACGTCGATGCGCTTGCCGTTGTGGCTGAAGTGATACCAGTAGAGCAGCATCGAGCCGAGCGACGCCATCAGCCGGTCGGCGACGTCGCGCGCACCCGCGGCGTCGTGCCTGTCGTGCTCGGGCAGAAGACTGCCGAGCATCGACACGGCCGTGCGCATTACGTCCATCGGATGCGCCGATGCGGGAATCGCCTCGAGCACGGCGCGCAGAGGCGCGGGAATGCCGCGCATCGCGCGAAGCTTGCGATGATAGGCAGCGAGCTCGGCACGCGTCGGCAGCTTGCCGTGCACGAGCAGGTAGGCGACCTCCTCGAATTCGGAGCGATCCGCCATGTCGAGGATGTCGTAACCGCGGTAATGCAGGTCGTTGCCGCTGCGGCCCACCGTGCAAAGCGCGGTGTTGCCGGCCGCGACGCCGGACAGCGCGACCGATTTCTTGGGCTTGATCGCCGTGGCCGGTGCGTCGGTGGTCGTCATGGGATGGGTCAGGCGTCCTGGTTGCGCGCGAAAAGGCGGTCGAGCTTCTGCTCGTAGTCGTGGTAGCCGAGGAAATCGTAGAGTTCCTCGCGCGTCTGCATCGTGCCGAGCGCGCGCTTCTGCGTTCCGTCACGGCGCAGCGTCTCGTACACGGTGAGCGCCGCCTTGTTCATCGCGCGAAACGCCGACAGCGGATACAGCGCGATCGCGACGCCGGCGGCGGCGATTTCGTCGAGCGCGAAAAGCGGCGTCTTGCCGAATTCGGTCAGGTTCGCGAGGATCGGTACGCCGACCGCGTCCGCGAAGCGGCGGTACATCGCGAGCTCGGTGATCGCCTCGGGAAAGATCATGTCGGCGCCCGCTTCGACGCATGCGCACGCACGCTCGATTGCCGCATCGAGGCCCTCGACGGCGAGCGCGTCGGTGCGCGCCATCACGACGAAGTCGGGGTCGCTCCGCGCATCCACGGCGGCCTTGATGCGGTCGACCATCTCCTGCTGCGACACGAGCTCCTTGCCTGGCCGGTGGCCGCACCGCTTCGCGCCGACCTGGTCCTCGATGTGCATGGCGCCCGCGCCGAACTTGATCAACGACTTCACCGTGCGTGCGATGTTGAATGCCGACGCGCCGAAGCCGGTGTCGGCGTCGACGAGCAGCGGCAGCGAGCACGCGTCGGTGATGCGCCGCACGTCGGTGAGCACGTCGTCGAGATTGCTGATGCCGAGATCGGGCAGGCCGAGCGACGCCGCGGCGACACCGCCGCCCGACAGGTAGATCGCCCGATACCCGCTGCGCTGCGCGAGGATCGCGTGGTAGGCGCAAATCGCGCCGGGCACTTGCAGCGGCCGTTCGGCGGCCACCGCGTCACGGAAACGTCGTCCCGCCGTTGCGGCTGGCATCGGTCGCTACTTCAGCAGTGACTGGACGCCCGCCCGCTCTTCTTCCAGCTCCTTCAGCGTCGCGTTCATCTTCTCGCGCGAGAATCCGTCGATCGGCAGGCCCTCGACCCGCGTGTACTCGCCGTCGCTCGTGATCACCGGCACGCCATAGACGTAATCGGGCGGGATCTGGTAACTGCCGTCGGACGGCACCCCCATCGTCACCCACTTGCCGCTGCTGCCGAGCATCCAGTCGCGCACGTGATCGACGGCCGCGTTCGCCGCCGATGCCGCCGACGACAGCCCGCGAGCGGCGATGATCGCCGCGCCGCGCTTTCCGACGGTCGGGATGAACACGTCGCGATTCCATGCGTCGTCGTGGATGAGTTCCACGAGCGACTGGCCGCCGGCCGTCGCAAAGCGGTAGTCGGGGTACATCGTCGGTGAATGGTTTCCCCAGACGATCAGCTTCTCGATCGAGCCGACCGGCTTGCCGCTCTTCTGCGCGAGTTGCGTGAGCGCGCGGTTGTGGTCGAGACGCAGCATCGCCGTGAAATGACGGCTCGGCAGCGACGGCGCCGACTTCATTGCGATGTAGGCGTTCGTGTTCGCCGGATTGCCGACGACCAGCACGCGCACGTCACGCGAGGCGGCGGCGTCGAGTGCCTTGCCCTGCTCGATGAAGATCTTCGCGTTCTCGAGCAGCAGGTCCTTGCGCTCCATGCCGGGCCCGCGCGGCCGCGCGCCGACGAGCATCGCGATGTCGGCGTCGCGAAACGCAACGTTGGGATCGGCGCTGCCCGTCATGCCGGCCAGGAGCGGAAAAGCGCAATCTTCCATCTCCATCATCACGCCCTTCAGCGCGGCCTGCGCCTTGTCGAGCGGCAATTCGAGCAATTGCAGGATGATCGGCTGGTCGGGGCCCAGCATGTCGCCGGAGGCGATGCGGGGTAGAAGGCTGTAGCCGATCTGGCCGGCGGCGCCGGTCACCGCGACGCGAACGGGTGCTTTCATGACGGACTCCTTGCGCGGGATTGCTCGGGGACGTGTCCGGCGTCCGCGTTGCGGACGGCAGCGGGCCTCGAGCCCGGATATTGCCATGTCGAAATGCGCGGGCCGGCGCGCTTGCGAACGGCCGCCACACCTGCCTCGATGTTAGGCGCGGGGGACGCCTGCTGTCAACGTCATCTAACTGATATAAGATACAAGAGTGAAGACGCTCTCCGCGACGTTCCGGCCCCTCTACCGCCAGGTGCGATCGATGATCGAGCGCGCGCTCGAGGACGGCGAATGGGCGCCCGGCGAGGCGATTCCGTCGGAGATCGAGCTCGCGTCGCGCTTCGACGTCTCGCAGGGCACCGTGCGCAAGGCGGTCCAGTCGCTCGCTGCGGAAAACCTGCTCGTGCGACGGCAGGGCAAGGGCACGTTCGTCGCGACGCACACCGAAGAGAAGGCATCGAACTTCCGCTTCCTTCGCATCCGCCGCAATGACGGCAGGGCCGAATATCCGAAGAGCCGGCTGGTCGGCCTTCGCCGCGCACGCGCGAGCGCCGAGGCGGCGCGGCTGCTCGCCGTCAGGACCGGCGATCCGGTCTTCGTGCTGCGCCGGGTGCTCGAATACGGCGGCGTCCCGGCCGTCCTCGACGAGATCACGCTTCCGGCCGCGCTTTTTCGCGGCATGACGCGCGAGCGATGCGCGGCGTATCCGGGATCGATGTACGGGTTCTTCGAAACGGAGTTCGGCGTGCGGATGCTGCGTGCCGACGAGCGCCTGCATGCGATTGCGGCCGACGCGGAAAGCGCGCGGCTCCTGCAAGTTCCGGTGGGCACGCCGCTCCTCGCCGTCGAGCGCGTCGCGTATACCTATGGCGAGCGTCCCGTCGAATTGCGCCGCGGGTTGTGCACGACGCGTCGCGAGCATTACTGGAATGCGCTGACGTGAAGCCGGCGCGGCGCTATAATTCGATGTCGTGCAAAAACAAATCGAATGCGTCGTCGCGACCCCGTATCCCGCCATTTCCGCGCTTTTGCGACGCGCGCCGAGACTGATCGATGGCCGCCGCTGATCGTCCTGTCGACAAACCGCGTCCGATCTACCTCAATCTCTTCGCGATCCGCCAGCCGGCGCCGGCGATCGTCTCGATCCTGCACCGGATAAGCGGCGCACTTCTGTTCCTGGCAGGCATCCCGCTTCTGCTGTGGGGGGTGCAGCGTGCGATCGCCTCCCCTGAAAGCTACGCCGCCGCCGTCGCGCCGTTCACGACGCCACTCGGCAAGGTGTTGCTGCTCGTGCTCGCGTGGTGCTACCTCTATCACCTGCTCGCGGGGTTGCGTCACCTGACGCTCGACCTGCATATCGGCATCCGCCTGGCGCCGGCGCGAAGCTCCGCCGTACTCGTGCTCGTGCTGTCCGTCCTGCTCGCGCTGATCGTCGCGGTGCGGCTGTGGTAGCCGGCACCGACAAGCTGCCGGTCGGTGCGCACTACGGGCTGCGCGACTGGCTGTCGCAACGCGTCACGGCGATCGTCATCACGCTCTATACGGCGCTGATCCTTGGCATCGTCCTGTGGAGCGGCGGTGTCGATTACGCGACGTGGAAGGCGGTGTTCGCGCACGGCGCCTTTCGCGTCGCCACGTTCCTGTTCATGGCATCGCTGCTGTGGCACGCATGGGTCGGCGTGCGCAACATCCTGATGGATTACGTGCGGCCGATGGGCGTGCGCCTCACGCTCGAGATCGTCGTCGTCTGCGTCCTCGTCGCCTACGGCGGGTGGACGATCGCGATCCTGTGGGGTCATCCGTGACGCGCCGGCCGTGCCGGTGGCCATGAAGCTGCCGACGCGTCGCTTCGACGCGCTGATCGTCGGTGCCGGCGGCGCCGGGATGCGCGCGTCGCTGCAGCTTTCGGCTGCGGGACTGACGGTGGCCGTGCTCTCCAAGGTGTTCCCGACACGCTCGCATACGGTCGCTGCGCAAGGTGGCATCGGCGCGTCGCTCGGCAACATGTCCGAGGACAGCTGGCTCTGGCACATGTACGACACGGTCAAGGGCTCCGACTGGCTCGGCGACCAGGATGCGATCGAGTACATGTGCAAGATGGCGCCGCGGGTCGTCTACGAGCTCGAGCACATGGGGATGCCGTTCGACCGCAACCCCGACGGCACGATCTACCAGCGTCCGTTCGGCGGCCATTCGATGAATTTCGGCGAGAAGTCGGTGCGCCGCGCGTGCGCAGCGGCCGACCGTACCGGCCACGCGATGCTGCACACGCTCTACCAGCAGAACGTGCGCGCGCATACGCAATTCTTCGTCGAATGGATGGCGCTCGACCTGATTCGGGATGCCGACGGCGACGTACTCGGCGTCACCGCGCTCGACATGGAAACGGGCGAAGTGCACGCGCTCGAAGCGAAGGCGACGATTCTCGCGACCGGCGGTGCCGGACGTATCTTCGCCGCCTCGACGAACGCGTTCATCAACACCGGCGATGGCCTCGGCATGGCCGCGCGCGCCGGCGTGCCGCTGGAGGACATGGAGTTCTGGCAATTCCACCCGACGGGCGTCGCGGGCGCCGGCGTGCTGATCACCGAAGGCGTGCGCGGCGAGGGCGGCATCCTGCTCAATTGCAACGGCGAGCGCTTCATGGAGCGCTACGCGCCGAATCTGAAGGATCTCGCATCGCGCGACATCGTCAGCCGCTCGATGGATCAGGAGATCAAGGAAGGGCGCGGCTGCGGCCCGCACAAGGATTACGTGCTGCTGAAGCTCGACCACCTCGGCTCCGACGTGATCATGAAGCGGCTGCCGTCGATCCGCGAGATCGCGATCAAGTTCGCGAACGTCGATCCGATCAGGGAGCCGATTCCCGTCGTGCCGACGATCCATTACATGATGGGCGGCATCCCGACGAACATCCA
>JAICLP010000430.1 GCA_025925475.1 Burkholderiales bacterium
CTCGGCGTCGGAAACGGTCACCTTGCTGTCGACCTCGCGGTCGCGCACGCGCTGCACGGTGATCTGGCGGCGGATGTCCTCGCGATAGTTCGCGTACGGAACGCCTTCGCGCTCGAGCGCCTTGCGGAACTCGTCGGGCGACAGCTTGTTCTCTTCGGCAACGCGCAGGATCGTGCGCTCGACGGTCGTGTCGTCGACGCGGATGCCCGTTTCCTTCGCGTATTGCAGCACCGCCCGCTCGACGATCAGCCGCTCGAGCACCTGCTTGTCGAGCACGTCGGGTGGCGGCGGCGTGATCTTCGACGCCTGCATCTGCGACACCAGGATGCGCCGCTGCTCGTTCATGTCCCACTGCGTGATCGCCTCGTCGTTGACGATGACGAGCACGCGATCGAGCGGAACGGGATTGACGGCCGCCCACGCAAGCGGCGCAACGCAGGCGAGCGCGGCGAACAACGCCAGCGCCAGTCGAAACTTTCGCATTACCATCGGACTGTCGAGCCTTTCAGAATTCGGGGAGCGCTTCGAAGCGGCGATCGCGTTCGCGCAGCGAGGGATCGTTGGTGGGCACGTAGCCCGGCACGCTGCGCCGCAGGAGTTCGAGCGGGCTCGTTCCGACACGCGCGAGCCCGTTGAGCTCGAGCTGCACGAAGACCGACGTCGTCGCCTGCTGTGTCGTGGTGGTCAGCCGTTGGCCGACGATGCGCAGCACCCAGCAGTCGGCATTGTACTCGATGCCCGCCACTGCCTCCAGCGTCTTGCGGTCGGTGAACGAGTAGTTCCAGCGGCCGATCAGGTTCCAGTGCGACGTGACCGGCCACTGGCCCGACAGGTCGATCTGCTTGATCTGGCCGATGGCACCGGTCGGATCGATCAGCGTGCGCGTGTAGCGCAGCGATGCGTTGAGCACGCTGCCCGGCGCCGGCGTGTAGCGGACGCCGCCGTTCAGCCGCTCGACCTCGTGCGCGTCGAAGTTGTATTGCAGAAGGCTCGTGAGCGACCACTGGCTCGACAGCCGCCCCTCGGCCTGCACCAGGAAGTCCGACGTCGAGGCCGAGCGCAGCGGCTCGTTCAGGCTCACCTTCTGATCGGCGAAGTAGAAGCGCTCGCCGACCGCGAGCCGCAACCGTTCGGCACCGGTATCGCGATCGAGGAAGCGTGACGTGAGGGCGAGCGTCAGCTGGTTGGCGTCGCCGACGCGATCGTTGCCGATGTAGCGATTCTCGGCGAACAGCTGCGAGAAGTTGAAGTCGTCGAGCGCGGTGTCGAAGACCGGCGCGCTGTTCTGGTTGCGATACGGAATGTAGACGTAGAACGCGCGCGGCTCGAGCGTCTGCGTGAGCGGCGTCTTCCAGATGTCGAGGTCGCGCTCGAACGTCAGGCCGGTGTCGATGCTCGCGATCGGAATCGCGTAGCCGGGATGGCGATCGGGCAGCGCCGCCGTCGTCTGATCGAGCATGTATTCGCGCACGTGCATGCCGGCACGCGCCGTGAAGAACCATGCCGGGCCTTGCCTCATCCACGCGACCGTCGGGTAGACGACGACGCGCTCGCCGGTCGGCACGAGCGCCTCCTGCGCGAAGCGCGCGTACTCGCCGAAGCCGTTCCACGTGAGACCGAGCCAGTCGGTGTCGCGCAGCGTGCCGAGGATCTGCGGCACGCGGTTGTACGGCGGGACCACCGGCGCATTCGGGTCCTGCAACGTCTGGAAGCTCTGCACGCGTGCCGACACCGACCACGGTCCCGTGTTGGCGACGAGACCGGCTTCGCGCGGAAGCGTCTTCTGCGACGTGATCGCGATGCGGTCGGCGAAGTCCGCGAAATAGTTGTCGTCGGAGACGCGGTTCACGTTCCAGTAGCCGGCGAGCCACGGCGCGAACTGCTCGTTGTGCGCCCATGCGAGCTCGTAGCGCCGCTCGCCGGTCTGCCGGTCGTGCGGCAGGATCTCCGCGTTCATCTCGCCGTTCGCGCTGCCGAA
>JAICLP010000034.1 GCA_025925475.1 Burkholderiales bacterium
CGAGCCGGTCGACAGCCACAGCGATCTCTTCGGATCGGCCGTGCAACTCGCGGCACGGCTTTGCTCGCATGCGCACCCGGCGCAAAGCCTCGTTTCCAACGCCGTCGCCGAGCTTTGCATCGGGAAGGGCCTGAACTTCCAGGACCTGGGCGAGGTCGCGCTCAAGGGCTTCGCGAAGCCGGTGCGCGTGCACGCGGTGCAGTAGCGCTGCTCGATCGCGTCCAGATTGCCGTCCGTGCTGCCGAAGTAGACGACGCCATCGACGACGAGCGGCGACGAGAAGAGGGCGCCCTGCCACCGGCCACCCGCGCGGCGGCCGCCAGCGCCGGGAGCCACGCGAAACAGAGAAAGAGGACTGGCCGCACCAACGACCTCGCCGGCCGGGACAGGACCGGAGGATCGTACGAGCCGCCGCCACGCGGGAAGGCCGTCGCGACGAAGCGCTGCCGGCGACGAGAAAATGCCGCGCCGCGTCCATGACGGAAGCATCAAAACGCGAAAAATGGTTGCCTAATGCCCCCATTTAGCGCTAGCCTGCAACACCCTACCGTAACCCCGACAGGACGCCGACGATGGCCATCTGGAAAGACAACACCGCAGCGCGGCCCAACCCCGTTCCCGCCCCCGAACAGCCCGCTCGTTACGAACCGCCGCCGCGGCCCGAGCCCGCGGCAAATCCGACGCCCGTTCCCGCCGTGCCGTCGATGGCGCGCGTCGAGACGCCGGTGCAGCGCAAGGAGTCGGTGATCGCGTCCGACATCACGATCGAAGGCAAGATCGAAGGCGGCGGCAGCGTCCGCATCGCCGGCAAGTTCAAGGGCGACGTCAACGTCCAGGGCGACCTGATGATCGACTCGGGCGCGAAGCTCACCGGCAGCGTGCGCGCCGATCGCGTGACGATCGCGGGTGAGCTCGAAGGCAACGTCGAGCAGGCGTCGCTCGTCGAGCTGCAGCAGACCGGCGTCGTCATCGGCGACGTGAAGGCGGGCTCGCTGACGGTCGCAGCCGGCGCCCGCTTGCGCGGGCAGGCCGAGTTCGGCTGGGACGACGGCAAGGGCAACGCAAAGGGTGGCAAGCATGGGTGATCGCGCCGGCGCGCCGCGCGCCGGGTTGCGTCACCGATGACGAATGCACGCCCGGGCATGCCCGGGGCGACACGTGCCTGTCCGCATTGCCGGGAAACGATCCTCGAGAGCTCGAGCCGTTGCCCGGCCTGCAAGCACTACCTGCGCTACGACGCGGGCGCCGAGGCATCGCCGGCGCCCGCCATCACCCCACTGCGGATCGAAGGGGGCATCCGCCATCCGGCGGATGCCGATCCGTGGGAGTACACGGTCGTCGTCACGATCAGGAACGGCCGCGGCGAGGAAATCGCCCGTAAACTGATCGGCGTCGGCGCGCTCGACGCAAGCGACCAGTGCACGTTCGCACTGACGGTCGAGGCGGTCACCGCCAAGGGCAAGCGGCCCGGCAAAGGCGGCACGCGGCACTGACCGCGCAGCGCATCGTCGAAAGCACGGTCCCGGCGCGCCTCGACGCGCTGTCGTGGTCTCGCTTTCACACGCTCGTCATCGTTGCGCTCGGCATCACCTGGGTGCTCGACGGGCTCGAGGTGACGCTCGCCGGTGCGGTCTCCGGCGCGCTGAAGACGAGCCCTGCGCTGCAACTGACCGATGCCGAGGTCGGCCTGTCGGCGAGCGCCTACCTCGTCGGCGCCGTGCTCGGTGCACTTCTGTTCGGCTGGCTCACCGATCGCTTCGGCCGCAAACGCCTCTTCTTCGTCACGCTCGGCGTGTACGTGCTCGGCACCGCGGCGACTGCGCTGTCGGCCGATTTCGCAATGTTCGCGGTCTGCCGCTTCGTCACCGGCGCCGGGATCGGCGGCGAGTACTCGGCGATCAATTCGGCGATCCAGGAGCTGATTCCGGCGCGCTATCGCGGCCGCACGGACCTCGGCGTCAACGGCAGCTTCTGGGTCGGCGCCGCGCTCGGCGCGATGGGATCGATCGTGCTGCTCACTCCCGGACGCCTGCCCCCCGATATCGGCTGGCGGGTGTGCTTCGGCATCGGTGCGGTGCTCGGCCTCGCGATCCTGCTGCTGCGGCGTCACCTGCCGGAAAGTCCGCGTTGGCTGTTATTGCACGGGCGCGAGCAGGAAGCCGAACGCATCGCAGCGGCAGTCGAGCGCGATGCATCTGCATCGTTGCAATCGCCGACGTCTCACACGCCGCTCCGTCTTCGCGTGCGCGGGCGCAGCGCCGACTTCGTCGACCTCGGTGTCGCGCTGTTCAAGCGTTATCCGCGCCGCGCGCTGCTCGGCCTCGTGCTGATGATTGCGCAGGCGTTCTGCTACAACGCGATCTTCTTCACCTACGCACTGGTGCTCGGCCGCTTCTACGGCGTGCCCGCCGAGAACGTCGGGCTTTACCTGCTGCCGTTCGCGATCGGCAACTTCGCGGGTCCCCTCGTGCTCGGCCGCTACTTCGACACGTGGGGTCGGCGACAGATGATCGCCACGACGTATGCGCTCTCCGCCGTGCTGCTCGGCCTCACCGCGCTGCTGTTTGTCGCAGGGCTGTTGAGCGCGGCGACGCAAACGCTCGCGTGGACGCTCGTGTTCTTCTTCGCCTCCGCCGCGGCGAGTTCCGCGTATCTGGTCGTGAGCGAAAGCTTTCCGGTCGAGGTGCGCGCCTTGTCGATCGCGCTGTTCTACGCGCTCGGGACCGGCATCGGCGGCGTCGGTGCGCCATGGCTTTTCGGCGTGCTGATCGGCACCGGCGAGCCGGCGGCGATCGCATCGGGTTATGCGCTCGGCGCGTTGCTGATGCTGGTCGCCGCCGCGTTTGCCTGGCGTCTTGGAATTGCCGCCGAGCGCAAGTCGCTCGAGGAGGTCGCACGCCCGCTATCGTGGATCGAATGAACAGCGCGGAATGGCTGCAATCCAACCCGTGTTAGCAAGGACGTACGCAACTCGACGAGGAGATCGCATGACGCGAAACAGGAAGTTACAAGTGCTGCGCATGGTCGCGGTCGTGGCCTTCACCGCCGGCGCATCCGGAGCATCGGTCGCGCACGGCGGTGGCGGCGGTGGCGGTTTCAGCGGCGGCGACAGCGGGGACAGCAGCATGAATCCGTTCACCGGCGATTCGTACGCGTATTTCAACGGTGGCCACAATCTCGGCGAGCAGGGAACGATTCGTCCGAATCGGCCGAATCCGCGGTTCTCGACCGCGCAAAATCCCGACCGCACTGCTGCACAAAGGCCCGATGTGAACGCGGCGGCAAGCGCACCGGCTGCCAAGCCGCAGCGTGGAAGCGACGTGCCAGAGCAGTCGCGCACGGCCGTCCCAGGCGACTGATCCGCCCGCCAAGCCAGCGAGCCTTGAGGGAAACGTTGCGTCGTCGGCGCTAACCGAATACGCGCGTACGGCCGCCTTCGCATTCGACGGCGACGATCGCATTCGTCGTCGCGTAGCGAAGCTGCGCGAATCCGTATCGCTCGACGGTCTGCGCACCGAACAGCCAGACTTCGTCGAGCGGTGCCTGCACGTCGATCGCATCGGCACGATCGACTTCGCGACCGAGCGGAAGCGCATAGCCGACGCGGCCGAAATGCGGCAGCGTGTCGAGCGCGATCTGTTGCCGTAACAGGCTTCCGCCGGCATGCCACTGGCCGCTGTTGAGATCGATCCAGTCGGCGCCGCGCGGCAGATAGACGTCCACGCTGCCGCCCGCTCGCTTCACCGGCGCGATCAACAGGCAATCGCCGCAGAGAAACTGCTCCTCGAACGGCCACGCGAGCCGGTCGTCGGCAAACGCGAGGCACATCGCACGCATGATCGGCAAGCCCGTCGACGACGCCTCGTCGCACATTGCCTTGAGATACGGCAACAGGCGATAGCGAAAGCGAAGCCAGCGCTTCGCGATCGCTTCCGCTTGCGCGCCGAATGCCCACGGCTCGCGTGTGCCCACGCCGTGCACGCGCATGTGCGACGAGAAGACGCTCCATTGCAGCCAGCGCAGGTACAACTCGGCGTCGGGCTGCTTCGAGCCATAGAAGCCGCCGATGTCGGTCGCGTAGAACGGAACGCCGCTCAGGCCCCATGCGAGCGCGCCGCGGATCGACGCGCACATGCCCTCCCAGTCCGATTGCGGATCGCCGCCCCACTGGATCGGGTAGCGCTGCGCGCCGCTCCAGCCTGCGCGTCCCCAGACCATCGCCGGTTCGCCGCCGTAGCGTTGCGTGGCCTCGTACTCGCAGCGGTTGTAGAGCAGCGGATAGACGTTGTGCAGCCGCCGGCCGCTGTCGCCGTTGTGCGCGACGCAGTCGTCGGGAACGTGCTCGCCGAAATCGGACTTGATCACGTCGACGCCGGCCGCGAACAGCGCGGCGTGCTCGTCGCGCCAGAACGCATACGCTTCGGGATTCGTGAAGTCGACGATCGATGACGGCGAAAGCGGCGTGAGCACGCTGCCGAACGGCGATGTCGCGGGATCGACGTCCCAGTCGAACACGTACGGCGTGCCGTCGTGCTTGCGCTTCAGGAAGAAGCCGCGCGCCGCCAACTCGCCATGGCGTGGACTATGAATCGACACATACGGATAAAGCCAGACGCAGATGCGAAGCCCGAACGCACGCATCGTCGCGAGCGCGGCCTTCGGATCGGGATAGCGCGTTTCGTCCCAACGGAAATCGAAGCGCGTGCGCACCTCCCATGCCGCGCGGCCATCGAGCGTCAATACATCGCAGGGAATGCGATGCTCGCGCAGCGCCGCCGCCGTCTCGGCCGCTTCGGCCGCCGTCCTGTAATACGCCTTCGACACCCATAACCCGAGGCCCCACATCGGAATGTGCGGTGCGCGTCCGGTCAGCGCCGTGTAGCGCCACAGCATCTGCGCCGGCGGGTCGGCAGCGATCAGGAAGAGGTCGAGGGCCTCGTCGTCGACGAGCGCGATGTACGAGCGGTGCGACCACTCGGGATAGCCGACGCCGTGCGAAACGTCGCCCGGCGTGTTCACGAACACGCCCCACCCTTCAGGGCTCCAGCAGAACGGCACGTTCTTGTACGAGCGTCCGGTGTTGACGCCGAGTGCGTCCTCGACGTGCGAATGCAGCAACTGTCCGCGCCGGTCGAGCTTCGAGCCCTTTTCGCCGAGCCCGTACACCGGTTCGCCGGACGCAAGCGCGAACGACGCGATCCAGCGTTCGCCGTCCCCGCCGAGCGCGGGGTAGCGCGCGCTGCCGCGAAAATGCTCGTCGGTGATCGATTCGAGAACGCGCGTGTCGCGGCGTTCGAGAGCGATCCGAAGCGGCGCTTGCTCGATCGTCAGCGTCGCATCACCGCTGCGAACGACGATGCGCGCGTCATCGACAGCGATGTCGAGCGGCGTTGCCGTCGCTGCGACGAGACCGTAGTCGGGGAGCGCGTGCGCCCCGATGCGCAGCCGGAAGATGCCATCGCCGCAAGTTTCGACGAACGCCGCCGCACGGCGGCCATCGGACATCTCGACGTCGAACAGCGCGCGGCACCGATCTGCGCCCCTGGCAACGCAGCGGACGGCGCGTGCGTAACGGGCGGCATCGAGTTGCATTATGATCGGGCTCCCATGCGTCGCATAATCTAGCTCACGTGGAGCATCGATGGCGAGCGTCGAGCTGACGCGGGTCGCGAAGTCGTTCGGCTCGACGAAGGTCATCCACGGGATCGACCTTCGCGTCGACGACGGCGAGTTCGTCGTCTTCGTCGGACCGTCCGGCTGCGGGAAGTCGACGCTGCTGCGGATGATCGCCGGTCTCGAAAGCGTCACGGACGGCACGATCCGCATAAGCGACGTCGTCGTCAACGCATTGCCGCCTCGTGCGCGCGACATCGCGATGGTCTTCCAGGACTACGCGCTCTATCCGCACAAGTCGGTCTACGAGAACATCTGCTTCGGGCTGCGCCTGCGCAAGACGAGCGCGGCGGAACTCGACCGGCGCGTCAGGGAAGCGGCCGACATCCTGCAGATCGCCCACCTGCTCGACCGCTATCCGCGCGCGTTGTCGGGCGGGCAGCGCCAGCGCGTCGCCATGGGCCGCGCGATCGTGCGCGATCCGCAGCTCTTCCTCTTCGACGAGCCGCTGTCGAACCTCGATGCGCTGCTGCGTAACGAGATGCGCACCGAGATCAAGAAGCTGCATCGGCGGCTCCGCGCGACCTCGATCTACGTGACGCACGATCAGGTCGAGGCGATGACGCTCGCCGACCGCATCGTCGTGCTGTCGGGCGGCCACCTGATGCAGCTCGGTTCCCCCGACGACATCTACCATCGCCCGGTGTCGAAATTCGTCGCCGGCTTCACCGGCTCGCCTCCGATGAACTTCCTGCCGGCGAGCGTTGCCCGTCCGAACGGCGTGGCGCTGGTCGAGCTCGCCGGCGGACGTGAGCGCTTTGCGTTACCGGCGCGCTGGCAGGCGCTCGGCGCGACGCTCGTCGGTCGCGACTTCGAATTCGGCATCCGGCCCGAAGACATCGGCGTCGAGGCGCGCGGCAACGATGTGGCGGAAATCGCATCGACGGTCATCGTCACCGAGCCGCTCGGCGCGGAAAATCTCGTCACGCTCGGCACCGCCGGCGGAGAATTGACCGCTCGTTTTGCGGCAGGCGTCGCACCTCGCCCCGACGAGGCGCTCCGCCTTCGACTCGACCTTTCGCACATGCATCTTTTCGACAGGCAGACGGGCGAGGCTTTGCGCCCGTGAACGGCATCGACAACTTCACTCTGGGAGCAGTGATGAACAAGCGCTCGCGTTTCGTGATCGTCGTTACCGCATGGCTCGCCGTCGCGGCGCTTCCGCTCGCGCACGCCGAGACGGTGCTGCACGTGTTCGCGGGCGGCCCGCAGCAGCGCACCGACCTCACGCGCAAGATGTTCGACGAGTACGAGAAGCGCAATCCCGGCGTCAAGGTGACGCTCGAATCGGGCGGGGCGACGTCCGAGCTGCAGCGCCAATACCTGTCGACGGTGCTCGGCGCGAAGGATTCGACGCTCGACGTGCTGATCCTCGACATCATCAACCCGGCGCAGTACTACGCGGCCGGCTGGATCGAGCCCCTCGACCAGTACCTCGGCGTCAAGGACGCCAAGAGCTACATGAGCCAGTATCTGCCGGCCTACGCGACGGCCGACGTGATCGACGGCAAGATCGTCGCGCTGCCCGACTTCGCCGACTCGATGTTCCTCTATTACCGCAAGGACCTGCTCGACAAGTACGGCGTGAAGCCGCCGACGACGTGGGACGAGCTCGCAACGGTGTCGCAGAAGATCCAGCAGGGCGAGAAGAACCCGAACCTGCAGGGACTCTCGTTCCAGGGCGCGCCGATCGAAGGTGCCGTGTGCACGTTCCTGCTGCCGTACTGGAGCCAGGGCAAGGACTATCAGAAAGGCATCCAGCTCGACAAGCCGGCGGCCGTCAAGGGGCTCGACATGTGGCTCGGCATGGTCGACAAGGGCGTGGCGAAGAAGAACATCGCCGAAGTGAAAACGGGCGATACCGTGAACGAGTTCATGGCTGGCGACGTCGTCTTCGCGATCAACTGGGGCTTCGCGTGGGACCTGTTCCAGACCGATCCGCACACGAAGGTCAAGGGCGAGGTCGGTGTCGCGAAGCTGCCGGCGATGCGCGGCGGCCAATCGGCGACGTGCATCGGCGGCTGGCAGTGGTCGGTATCGGCGTTCTCGAAGAACAAGGCCGAGGCCGCGAAGCTCGTCAAGTTCCTGTCGTCGCCTGAGGTGTCGAAGTACCTCGCCGTCAAGGGATCGCTGCTGCCCGTCTACGCGAACGTCTACTCGGACAACGACGTGCTGAAGGCGAATCCCTGGTACGGGCTCGCCCTGCCCGTCGTCGAGTCGGCGAAGTCGCGCCCGGTCACGTCGCGCTATGCCGAAGTGTCGGACGTCGTGCGCACGCAGACGAGCGCGGCGCTCGCGCGCGTGAACAAGCCCGAGGCGACGGTCGACGAGATCGACTCGCGGCTTTCGCGCGTGATGCGGTAGCGACGCCGGCCGCATCGAGCGGATCGGGATGAGCTCGCCGGCGGTCGACTTGCGCGCGTCGCGGCCGCGGTTGCGCCTCGTCGACCGCATCGCCGATCCGAGCGAGCGCGTGCTGGCGCTGCTGCTCCTCGCGCCCGCGGCGCTGTTCCTCGGCCTGATCGTCGTCTATCCGATCGCGCGGCTCGTCTACAACTCGTTTTTCGATCTGCGTATGTCGGGCGGGCAGAGCGCGCCGTTCGTCGCGTTCGAGAACTACGCGCTCGCGCTCACGGACAAGATCTTCTGGAACGCGCTGTGGAATACCTTGCTGATCACGATCATCACGGTGATCGGTGCGCTGCTGGTCGGACTCGGCCTCGCATTGCTCGCGAACCTGCCGTACCGGATCAGGTGGCCGGTGCGCCTTGCGCTGCTGCTGCCGTGGGCGATGCCGCTCGCGTTCGCCGGACTGATCTTCGCCTGGTTCTTCAATACCGACTACGGCGTGATCAACGATTGGGTGACGCGACTCGGATTCGCACCGCTGCAATGGCTTCTGCAACCCGGCACGGCGTTCGCGGCGGTCTGCATTGCGATCATCTGGAAATCGTCGTCGTTCATCGGGCTGATCCTGCTCGCCGGCCTGCAGATGATCCCGCGCTCGCTCTACGAGGCGGCCGAGGTCGATGGCGCCACGCGCTTCCAGCAGTTTCGCGAGGTCACGCTGCCGCTGCTCGTGCCGTCGATCGTCGTCGCGCTGATCTTTCGCACGATCACCGCGCTGCAGACGTTCGACATCCCTTACACGATGACCAAGGGCGGACCGGCGCACGCGACGGAAACGCTCGCGATGCTGATCCATTCGACGACGATCGACTACGGCGACATCGGCTACGGCTCGACGCTCGCGGTGCTGATGTTCATCGTTTCGATGGCGGTCACCGCGGTCTACCTGCGCCGCCTGCAGCGCGACTGACCGCCCGTGCGGCGCAACGAGCTCTTCACCGCCGGCCGCCTGCGCCTGATTGCCGCAGCGGTCGTCGTCGTCAACGGCTTCTTTCCCGCGGTCTGGATCCTGCTCACGTCGGTGAAGCCCGAGCTCGAGCTCGTCCGCAAGCCGATCACTTACCTGCCGCACGAATTCACGCTGGACAACTACGTGCAGGTGTTCCGCCAGCAGCCGCTTGGGCTCTATCTCGCGAACAGCGTGATCGTCGCGAGCGCCTCGACGGTGGTCACGCTTCTGGTCTCCGCGTGCGCCGCGTACGCCATCGCGCGGCTGCGCCTGCGCCACCGGGACCTGATCCTCTCGGCGATCATCGCCTCGTCGACGTTCCCGCTCGTGACGCTGCTCGTGCCGATCTTCCAGACGATGCGCGCGGTCGGTCTTCTCAACACATACCCGGCGCTGATCCTGCCGTACGTCGTGCTGAGCCTGCCGGTCTGCACGCTCGTGCTCGTGAGCTTCTTCCAGAGCATTCCGCGCGACCTCGAGAACGCCGCGATGATCGATGGGGCGACGCGCTTCGGCGCAATGTGGCGCATCGTGGTCCCTCTCGCCGCGCCCGGCGTCTTTACCGCCGGCATCCTCGCGTTCGTCAATTCGTGGGACGAATTCCTGCTCGCGCTGTCGCTCAACTCTGCGGCGCGCATGCGCACGCTGCCCGTCGGCATCGCGCTCTACCAGGGCGAATTCACGTTTCCCTGGCACATCATCGCTGCCGCGCTCGTCGTCGCGATCGTGCCGATCGCCGTGCTGATCGCCCTCTTCCAGGAGCGGGTCGTGGGCGGGCTGACGACAGGCGGCATGAAGGGTTAGTCCGGCCAAAGGCTACACTCTCGCTCCGTTCCCGGCGCCCGAGCCCACGATGAGCTACATCGACAAGAACCTGCTCCAAGGCGAACGCGTCGTCTTTCGCACCCGCCTTCACTGGAAGCTGCTGGTAGGCCCGGTCCTTTTCCTGCTGGCGATGCTCGTTCCCGTCGCCTGGCTTTACCTGCAGCGGACGTGGACGAACTGGGTGCTTCTCGCGCCGGCATTCGGGCTGCTCGTGCTCGCTGCCGCGCTCGTCAAGCGCGGCAGCTCCGATTTCGCGGTGACGAACAAGCGCGTGATGATGAAGACCGGCATCTTCAACACACGCTCGGTCGAGCTGCTGCTTTCGAAGATCGAGGCGATCGCGGTCAACCAGTCGATCGGCGGCCGCATGTTCGGCTACGGCAATATCGTGGTCACCGGCAGCGGCGGCACGGAGGAATCGTTCGCGGACATCCAGGCACCGCTCGAATTCAGACGTGCAGTACAGTCGGTAACGGACACGCAGGCAACCGCAGCCCGCCCGCTACAGATCCCCGCGGCGTCCGAGTAGTCGCAGCTGGCCCGATTCGTGCATCACCGCGGCCGCGTCGCACGCCGATGCGCTGCAATCAAATCCATCGAATCATTCGCTGCGCTACGGGAATTCCATGTCGAACATCAGTGAAGAGCAGGCCCGCGCCCACATGCACAAGCTTCTCGCCGCGATGAAGGGCGCCGGCGGCTCCGATCTGTTCATCGCCGCGGATTTTCCGCCCAGCATGAAAGCGCATGGCCAGATGCAGCCGCTCACCGCACAGAAGCTGTCCGGCCAGATGACGCAGGTGCTCGCGCACGCCGTGATGAACGAGCGGCAACGCGAGGAGTTCGCGAAGGACCTCGAATGCAACTTCGCGATCAACGTGCCGGGCGTGTCACGCTTTCGCGTAAACATCCTGAAGCAGCAGGAGCAGGTCGGGATGGTCATTCGCACGATCGCGTCCGAGATGCCGACGTTCGAGAAGCTCGGCCTCCCCGACACGCTGAAGGACATCGTGATGCAGAAGCGCGGCCTCGTGCTGGTCGTCGGCGCGACCGGGTCGGGCAAGTCGACGTCGCTCGCCGCGATGATCGATCATCGCAACTCGGCGTCGTCCGGCCACATCATCACGATCGAGGACCCGGTCGAGTACGTGCACGTGTCGAAGAAGTCGCTCGTCACGCATCGCGAGGTAGGGGTCGACACGCATTCGTGGCACGGCGCGCTGAAGAACACGCTGCGCCAGGCGCCCGACGTGATCCTGATCGGCGAAATCCGGGATGCCGAAACGATGGAGCACGCGATCACATTTGCCGAGACCGGACATCTTTGCCTCGGCACGCTGCACGCGAACAACGCGAACCAGACGCTCGACCGGATCGTCAACTTCTTCCCGGAAGAGCGGCGCAACCAGCTACTGATGGACCTGTCGGCGAACCTGCGCGCCATCGTGTCGCAGCGGCTGATCCGCATGCAGGATGGCGAGGGCCGCAAGGCGGCGATCGAGATCCTGATCAACACGCCGACGATCGCCGACAAGATCTTCAAGGGCGACTTCCACGAGATCAAGGCGATCATGGCGAAGGGCCGCGAGCTCGGCATGCGCACGTTCGACTGGGCGCTCTTCGAGCTCTACAACGACGGCCACATCAGCTACGAGGACGCGATCCGCAATGCCGATTCGGCGAACGAGCTGCGCCTTGCCATCAAGCTGAAGAGCGCACGCGGCGAGCCGGTGAGCGCCAGCGGGCTGTCGCTTTCGCTCGACGGCGAACCGACCGGCGAGGAGTTCGAAAAGCAGCGCGCCGAGGAGCTCGCAAAGCAGCAGGACAAGAAGCGCGAGATCGAGCAGCAGCGCCTCGCACAGCTGCACGAGGAGCGCAAGCTCGCGATGCAGAAGAAGCGCGAGGCCGAGGAGCTCGAGCTCGAGACGCTGCGCGCGCAGAACAAGGCGCGCGAAGCGCGCGCCGCTTAAAGCGCCGGGTGACGAAGCGGCGCAACTGCTTGCGGCGATCCGTCGTTGCGATCGCCATTGCGCTTCCTGCCGGCGCCGCGCATTGCGGAGCGCCGTTCCAGACCGACGACCCGGGCGTTGTCGCGGCCGGTCACTTCGAGTTGCTCGTGTTCGACCAGGCCACCTTGGCCGGCGCGACACGTACAGGCAGCGCACCGGGTGTCGAGTGGCATTGGGGCGTCCGCGACGGCACCGAGCTCGACGTCACGTCGGCCCTCGCGTTCAGTGCATCGCCGGATGCAGGGACGCGACGTGGTTACGGCGACACGACGATCGGCGTCAAGTACCGCCTCGTTTCCGAATCGGCGAGTACACCACTCGTAAGCCTCGTGCCGAAGGTCACGCTCGCAACCGGCAGCGCAGGCCGCGGTCTCGGCAATGGCGGCGGTCGACTCCTGCTCGGCGTGGCGATGCAGAAGGAGAACGGCGCTGGATTCGTGACCTACGCGAACGTCGCGTACACGATCAACAACGGACCCGACAATCGCGATTTCTGGTTCGCCGGATGGGTCGTCCAGCGGCAACTGTCGCCACGATGGGTTGCGGCCGCGGAAGTTTTCGCCACGACGGCGCCGGCGGCCGGCCAGCGCGGCAGCACAGGCGTCAACGTCGGCGGGTACTGTCTGCTCGATCCGAACGATCAGCTGCTGTTCTCGCTGGGACGCGGCGTTGCCAACGTCCACGAGACGAATCGCGTGTCGAGCTACATTGGCTATCAAAGGTCCTTCTGACGAAGCGGCGCCGAAAGGAGAGCGTCGCGGACTGGCCGATCCCGTCGGCTTCGCGCACCGCCGGGGTCAGAGCGAAGCGGTCGTCCAGCGCATAGGCTAGCGCCGGACCTCGACCCCCGACAGGCGGGCGAGCACGTCGAAGACGACGGCGAAGTCCTGGCCGTCGAGTCCCAGTCCGCGCGCAGCGGTCAGGAACTCGTTCGTCGTCGCCGTCGTCGGCAGCGGCACGTTGAGCTCGCGTCCGAGCTCGAGCGCAAGCGTCATGTCCTTCTGCATCATGTTGCAGTCGAACCATGCCTCGCCCGGCATCTGCAGCACGAACGGCCCGCGATACTTGACCATCGGCGATGCGATCACGCTGTTGAGAAGCACTTCCACTGCGACCTCGCGCTTGATGCCGCTCTTCTCGGCGAGCAATACGCCTTCGCTGAACGCCAGCATCTGCACGGCGAGGCTCAGGTTCGTCGCGACCTTCATCGACACCGCCAGCCCATTGCCGCCGACGTGCGTCGCCTTGGCGCCGACATCGAGCAGGATCGGCAGCACCCGTTCGAAGACGGCCGCGTCACCGCCCACCATGAACGTGAGCTTGCCCTCTTCGAGCGTGACGACGCTGCCGGAGACCGGCGCGTCGAGCATCTGCGCACCCTTCTGCTCGACGCGCGTTGCGAGGTCCTTGCTGAACGCAGGACTGACGGTGCTCATGTCGACGTAGGTGTTTCCCGCGCGAAGGCCTGCAAGGATACCGTCCGGGCCTTCGGTCACGCTTCGCAGCGCCGCCGTGTTCGTCACCATGGTGAACGTCACGTCGGACGCCTGCGCCACCGCGCGCGGCGACGCGAGCAGCGTCATGCCGGCATCGGCGAGCCATTGCGCTTTCGACGCCGTACGGTTATAGCCGCTGACAGAATGCCCGGCATCGAGCAGGCGCCTGGCGACCCGGCTTCCCATCACGCCAAGGCCGATGAATCCGAGTCTTGCCATGTCGACTCCTCCAGCGATGAAACACCTGAAACAAAATCGGCGCGTCGCGGAAATACGCGAGCCGCATCGGCTCATTAGACTCCTTTGCGAACCCGCCGCAGTCACGTTCGCAAACTCGAGGAGCTTGCCATGAGCGCCCTATTGTCGCTTCTGTACGGTATCGCGGTTTACGTGTTCTTCGCCGTGACGTTTCTCTACGCAATCGGATTCACCGGCAACCTCGTCGTGCCGAAGTCGATCGACATCGGGCCGTCGGTGCCGCTTCCGGAAGCGGTGATCGTCGATGTGCTGCTGCTCGGCGTGTTCGCGGTACAGCACAGCCTCATGGCCCGACGCGGGTTCAAGCGCTGGTGGACGCGCATCGTGCCACCCGCGCTCGAGCGCAGCACGTACGTTCTCGCCGCGACGCTCGCGCTCGCGCTGCTGCTCTGGCAATGGCGGCCGATCGCCGAGCCGGTGATCTGGAGCGTCGACAGCGTCGCGGGCGCGCGGATCCTGTGGGGGATCTTCTGCCTGGGATGGGCGGTGCTGCTGACCAGCACGTTTCTCATCAATCACTTCGAGCTCTTCGGCCTGCGTCAGATCTTCGCGCGCTTCACCGGTCGCGAACTGCCGGAGCAGGAATTCAGGACGCCGTTCCTCTATCGCTACGTTCGTCATCCGATCTATCTCGGCTTTCTGCTCGGCTTCTGGGCGGCGCCCGTGATGACCGCCGGGCATCTGCTGTTCGCGATCGCCACGACCGGCTACATCCTCATCGGCATCTGGTTCGAGGAGCGCGACCTGGTCACGCAATTCGGCGAGCAGTACCGGCGCTACCGGCACCAGGTCGGCATGCTCGTGCCGCACCGAAAGGCGCCGTAACGTCCAGCGATTTCCCACGCGCATCGCGCTGCGAGACTTGACGACGGCCTGGCAGTTTCTTCTACTACTGCCGCATGAGCGTTGAAGGGCCGTCCCGAGACGTGAATTCCAGCCCCGTGGGGGGCAGCGAGCGGGCAAAGGTGCTAGCGTGGGGGATCATATAAGCGTCACCGATCTCCCCGCGCACGTTCTCTCGGACGCGATTCGGTCGCGCGAGGTGTCGTGCCGCGAGGTGATGCAGGCGACGCTCGCGCGCATACAGGCCGCGAATCCGACGGTCAACGCGATCGTCAGCCTGCGCGACGGCGACGCGCTGCTGCGCGAAGCCGACGAGCGCGACGCGCAGTTGCGGCGCAACGGCGAAGCGGCTGGCTGGATGCACGGCATGCCGCAGGCGATCAAGGACGCCGTTCCGACTGCCGGCCTGCGCACGACGTTCGGCTCGCCGCTGCTCCGCGACAACGTGCCGACCGAGGATGCGCTGATGGTGCAGCGGATGAAGGCCGCCGGCTGCATCGTCATCGGCAAGACGAACACGCCCGAATTCGGACTGGGCTCGCACACGTTCAACGAAGTGTTCGGCGTCACCCGCAATGCCTACGATCCTTCGAAGGCCGCGGGCGGCAGCAGCGGCGGCGCGGCCGTCGCGCTCGCGACGCGAATGCTCGCCGTCGCCGATGGCAGCGATTTCATGGGAAGCCTGCGCAATCCGGCGGCCTGGAACAACGTATTCGGCATGCGGCCGAGCGAAGGACGCGTGCCGCGCTGGCCCGCCGACGACGTGTTCGTCACGCTGCTCAGCACGGAAGGTCCGATGGGCAGGACCGTGCGCGATGTCGCGGCGCTCCTCGACGTCCAGGCCGGCTACGATGCGCGCACGCCGCTGTCGCTCGCCGGCAACGAGGGATATGCGCAGTGGATCGAGCGCTTCGATCCAAGAGGCATTCGCGTCGGCTGGCTCGGCGATCTCAACGGGTATCTGCCGATCGAGCACGGCATCCTCGACGTCTGCGAGCAGGGGTTGCGCCGCCTCGAAGCGAGCGGCTGCGAAGTCATCGCAGTCGATCCCGCTTTCGCGCCCGAAGCGGTGTGGCAAGCATGGCTCGTGTGGCGCCGCTGGCTTGTCGGCGGGCGCATCGCGCGTCATCTGCGCGAGCCCAGCCATCGCGCGCTGATCAAGCCCGAAGCGCTATGGGAATACGATCAGGCGCTGAACCTCGGCGGCGAGCAGGTCTGGAACGCAAGTGCTGAACGGACGAAGTTCTACCAGCAGATGCTCGCGCTGTTCGAGCGCTGCGACTTCGTGGCGTTGCCCTCCGCGCAGGTCTGGCCATTCGACGCCTCGCTACGGTGGCCGGCGTCGATCGCCGGACACGAGATGGATACCTATCATCGCTGGATGGAAGTCGTCATCTACGCGACGTTCGCGGGGCTTCCTTGCATCAGCGTCCCGGTGGGCTTCAGCGAAACGGGCTTGCCGATGGGCATGCAGCTGATCGGTCCGCCGCGCGGCGATCTGCGCGTGCTGCAGATCGCACAGGTCTACGAGCGCGCCGCTTTGGACGTGCTGTCGGTTCGGCCTCGCGTCTAGCGCCCGTGGTTTGGGGCGCAGAGCGGCGACATGCTCACGAGCGCGCATGACGTTGGCGACGCGATTGCGGGCAACCGCGGTCACCGACGCTGTCGGGCCACGATGTGACGCAACCCGCGCGCCGTCGTCGCCGCTGGGACAAAGCCGATGCCTGGCTCGCCGGGCGTCGATCCCGGTCCACGCAGGGCTTCAACCGCCGGAACCGCACCTCGGCATGCGTCTGTACTGAACAGGACGCGCCTGTTCACCCTGTATTGGGACCGTCGGCCGATTTGGCGCGAAACCTGCTTTCGCTGCTTCCAGATTCGAACTGGACAAGAACATGACTGACAAATCGTCCTTTCTGGATGCACTGCGCGACGAATACGAAACCGTCCAGCATGTTCCGAGCGGGCATGGCGCCGTCGAGGAATTCAACGTCATCGACGCCCGCATGCGGAAGTCGTACAAGTGGCTCGAGAAGGCGGTCACGTACCTGAACGGCATCAAGTCCCCGATCAAGCACCGCTTCGACCTCGGCCACGGCATCGTCTTCGAAGGGCCGCGATTCGGCCGTGGCGTCCTCGGACAGCACTCGCAGAGCATCCGTGGCTTTCCGGTCATCGACGAGATCAGCCTCTACTATCACGTCTGCGCGTCGAAGCCGATCAGCGTGGAGATGTCGACGGTCGATGCCGAGTTGATGAAGACGGCGGTCGAGGCAGCGAACCTGCAGTACGACTGCCGGCGAGTCCGCGATGCCGACGGTGTCGTCCGCAAGTGCGTCGTCAGCGTGCCGCAGGAGATTCCATCGGCCGTCGTTTTTCGGACCAACTACCGCAACGGCATCGTCACCATCACGCTGACGAACGCAGACCGATTCGACCGCGTCACGCTGGCGCTGCAAAGCGGCGCCATCAAGGAGCAACTGCTCGAGGACCTGCTGAAGTTCATCCTCGGTCTCGATCGCGCGCTGTTGCGTCATGCACAGTTGGCCGGCATTTCCGGACGACCCCGTTCCTAGCTCGCCGCTCCTCGCGTTTCCCGGCAAGTTCCGATTTCGCTGCGCGCACCGGCCGCAATGACTACCATTGCGGGGTGAAACGTCGTCCCATGCTCGCGCCGCTCGCGGCGCCTCGGCCGAGGTTCCGTCGCGCCGGAACGGATTTTGTCGACCCTTATGCGGGACCGCTGCGATGAGCGGCGCGGTCGATCCGACCGACGAAGTCGCCGGCGCGATTGCGGCAGGACGTCCGCTCGTGGCATTGGAGTCGACGCTCATCGCGCACGGCATGCCGTGGCCGCAGAACGTCGAAACCGCGCTTGCGCTCGAAGCCGAGGTGCGTGCGCTCGGCGCCGTGCCCGCGACGATTGCGGTTCTCGACGGTCGCCTGAAGGCGGGCCTGAGCCGCGAGGAAATCGAGCGAGTCGGCCGCGATCGCGACGTCGCCAAGGTCAGCCGGCGCGACCTGCCGCTCCTCGTCGCACGTCGAGGCAGCGGCGCGACGACGGTCGCGGCGA
>JAICLP010000391.1 GCA_025925475.1 Burkholderiales bacterium
AAGACCGCCAGCCCATGTTGCAAGGCGAGAGCCGCGATCCACGTATCGTTGGCCGGAATCGGGTTGCCTCCAAGTCGGAGCGCAGCGGGATGCGGGCGTGCGCTTGCTGGCGCAACACGTCCCCGACGGCGGCGTCGCCGTCCACGAACGCCGACAGCGCGTTCGTATCGAGAATCACAAGCGATCCTCGGATTCGATGTTCTCGAACTCGTTGTCGATTGCGGTCTGAATGCGCGCCGTTTCACTGCGAAACCGTCGCAGCTTGCCAAAACCGTTCATCCAGGCGGGGTCAACGGGCCCAGTCGTGTTGGGGCCGCCTGCAAGCCTTGCCTGCAACGCCTCCGTGATGAATTGCTTGAGCGTCTGTCCACGCTCCGCCGCCCTCGATTTCGCCTTGCGAAACAATGGATCGGGAATTTCGATAGTCGTCTTCATGACCCATATTACATATTTATGGTTGGATCGATACTCGCCGGAAAGCGGTGATTCATCCGTTCGACGCATTGCGTCACCGACGCGGCCAAGGTAAACTAAGCAGGCTTAGTCCATACGGTTCATCGTGCGCAAGATCAACATTCACCAGGCGAAGACGCACTTGTCGCGACTGGTCGACGAAGCAGCCAATGGCGAGCCGTTCATCATTGCCAAGGCCGGGAAGGCATTGGTCAAGGTGGTCGCGCTCGACGCTCCTGCACTCTCGCAGGCGACACGCCTTGGATTCATGAACGGCGAAATCGAGGTTCCGGAAGACTTCGATGCCATGGGTCAAGCGGCCGTCGAAAAGCTGTTCGGGAGTGGCACTTCTTGAAGTTGCTGCTGGACACACACGTCCTGTTGTGGGCTGCCGGCAATCCCGATCGCCTCTCTCCGAAGCTCCGCACACTGGTTGCAAGCCCCGAAAGCCATCTCTTCTTCAGCGTTGCGAGCTTGTGGGAGATCGTGATCAAGCACGGCCTGGGTCGCAGCGATTTTCGCGTCGACGCTTCGCGCCTTCGGCGAAGTCTCGTCGAGAACGGATACGACGAACTGCCGGTCGCGGGCGCGCACGCGATCGCTGTCCAATCGCTGCCTCGTCTGCACGAGGACCCGTTCGATAGAATGCTCGTCGCGCAAGCGATCTACGAAGGACTGACGCTGATTACGGCCGACAAAGCCGTTGCCCGGTATCCGGTCTCGATCCTGACAGCGTAGAAACAAAAAAGCCCGCGACGCGGGCTTTTTGCTGTGCTGTTCGAAGTTCGCGTCAGGCGTAGGCCTTGAGCTGCATCGAGAACTGCGCGAGCGGCGCGATTCCCGACGCTTCGGCACGGTGGCACCAGTCCTGCAGCCGCGCGAGAAGCTGCTCGGACGAGTCGGTCGAGCGGCTCCACAGCGCCGCCAGTTCCTGCCGCATGTGGTAAATCTGCGCGAGCACCTTGCTCTTCTCGAACGCCTGTTCGAGTCGCGCGCGGTCGCGTGCGGGCAGCGCGACGGGGTCGGACGCGAGCCAGCGGCGGATGCGGCGCAGGCTCGGCAGGTCGACGTGGCCGTGGCGGGCGCGAAGCTCGGCGATCTCGGCCGCGCACGCGGCCTTCACCGACTTCGCATAGCTCGTCGCGACCGCGTAGCGATGCGTGATGATCGCCTGCAGCGTCGCCAAGTCGGCCACCGCCTTCGAGCGGTCGACCTTCACCTGCGGCGCGATCTTGCGCACCGTGGCAAGCCGCAGCGCCTGCAGAATACGGATGTACGTCCAGCCGATGTCGAATTCATACCAGCGCGACGACAGCTTGGCCGACGAGCCGTAGGCGTGGTGATTGTTGTGGAGCTCCTCGCCGCCGATCAGGATGCCCCACGGGACGATGTTCGTCGACGCATCGGTGCACGCGAAGTTGCGGTAGCCCCAGTAGTGGCCGACGCCGTTGATGATGCCCGCGGCGGTGACCGGGATCCACAGCATCTGCACGGCCCAGATCGTGAGGCCGATCGGGCCGAACAGCACGACGTCGGTGACCAGCATCAGCGAGACGCCGAGCGTTGAGCGGCCGGTGTACAAATGGCGCTCGATCCAGTCGTCCGGCGCGCCGCGACCGTACTTGTCGAGCGTTTCCCCGTTCTTCGCCTCGTCGCGATAGAGCTCCGCGCCGCGCAACAAGACCGTTTCGATGCCGCGGGTTTGCGGGCTGTGCGGGTCGTCGGCGGTTTCGACCTTCGCATGATGCTTGCGGTGGATCGCGATCCACTCCTTCGTCACCATACCCGTGGTGAGCCAGAGCCAGAAACGGAAGAAGTGCGAGGAGAGGGGAGAAAGGTCGAGCGCGCGGTGCGCCTGGCTGCGATGCAGATAGATCGTCACCGAAGCGATCGTGACGTGCGTGAGGCCGAGGGCGACGGCGATGTAGCCCCACCAGGGAAGGTCGATCAACCCATGCGCGGCGAGGCCCAGCAAATCCAGATTCATTGCATATCCGTAAAAATGCAACCGCGGGCGCGACGACGGCGTCGTCGGCGGGCAGGTTGCGGCGCCCATTGTACGCGAGCAGCGTGCGTCACGATATGGCTTCGGGCGGCGTTTCGCACAAGGGCCGACGACCGGAAAATTTCGCCGCCGCGAGGCC
>JAICLP010000351.1 GCA_025925475.1 Burkholderiales bacterium
AGATGCGGTCGAGGAACGCCTCGTTGTTCTTGTTGTTGCGGAACGTGTGCCACTCGGACTCGTTCGAGTGCGCGATGATGAGCCCGTTGAACGGGATCGCCGAAAAGCCTTCGGTGCCCTTGAAGTTGCCTTCCTGCGTCGCCGTCAGCAGCGGATGCAGCATCTTGATCGGCGCCTTGAACATCTCGACGAATTCGAGCAGGCCCTGGTTCGCGAGGCAGAGGCCGCCGGAATAGCTGTACGCGTCAGGATCGTTCTGCGACAGGCTCTCGAGCTTGCGGATATCGACCTTGCCGACGAGCGACGAGATGTCCTGGTTGTTCTCGTCGCCCGGCTCGGTCTTCGTGATCGCGACCTGCCGCAGCACCGACGGCTGGACGCGCACGACGCGAAACTTCGTCAGGTCGCCTTCGTATTCGGTCAGGCGCTTGACGGCCCACGGCGACATGATCCCGGACAAATAACGGCGAGGAATGCCGTATTCCTGCTCGAGCATCGCGCCGTAGCGTTCGGGCGCAAAAAGTCCGAGTGGCGATTCGTTGACCGGCGAGCCCTTCAACACGTAGATCGGCTTCGACTCCATCACCACCTTGAGCCGCTCGGCGATCGACGACTTGCCGCCGCCAACGGGTCCGAGCAGATAAAGAATCTGCTTCTTCTCCTCGAGGCCCTGCGCCGCGTGCTTGAAGAACGACACGATCTGCTCGATCGCGTCCTCCATTCCGTAGAACTCGCGAAACGCCGGATAGCGCCGGATCACGCGGTTGCCGAAGATGCGGCCGAGATGCGGCTCGTTGCGCGTATCGACGAGTTCGGGCTCGCCGATGCCCGCGATCATCCGCTCGGCGGCGCTCGCATAGGCCTGCGGGTCGCGCCGGCACAGGTCGAGATAGGCTTCAATGCTCATTTCCTCCGCCTGGGTGGCGGAGTAGTTCGAACGGAACTGTTCGAGGACGCTGGCCATCGTCTATTCCCAAAAAATGTCGTTACAAAGACCCTGGTGCCGGCTCACTGTCATTGCATGTCGCCCCCGGGCGTACGAAGCGACTGACAGCTTGGTATTTTTGGGAAGTGCCTCGGCAACTCTTCTTGCTGCCCTCCGCCACCTGAAAGTCGTTGCGGAGGATTCGGCAGTCGCGGCGGCTTGTTGCATCGTTCGTCACCCCGCACTGCCTCCTGACGTCGTAGGTGCATAACGTGTGCCAATGAAGCGCCGTTGACAGTTCGCGCAGTTACCAACGGTTTCTCGTCCGGCTTGTCAGCGATCGCCGGTCGCGACCGCCAGCGGACTGCAACGGTCGACCCATCACCACGCGGCAACGCCTCCATCGGATCGCGGATCGCTTCCACCGCGCAGAACGCCGCTCGAATCGCGCAGAATCGCACCCGCGTGTCCGACTGCCGCGTCGTATGCACCGATCACTTCAACGGCATGGCCGCGTGCACGCAGTTCGTCGACGACGGCCGGGTCGAAGCGCGATTCGAGCTTCAGCGTGTCGCTCGTCTCGCCCCACGTGCGGCCGAGGAGCCAGCGCGGCGCGGCAACCGCGGCCTGCGGATTCATGCCGAAGATCGCGCAGCGCGTAAAGACCGCGCTCTGCGTCTGCGGCTGCCCGTCGCCGCCCATGTTTCCGTAGACCATCGTCGTACCGTCGTCGAGCAGCGCCAAGGCCGGGTTCAACGTGTGGAACGGCTTGCGGCCGGGCCGCAGCACGTTGAGTGCCGACTCATCGAGCGAAAAGCTGCAGCCGCGGTTTTGCCAGTTGATGCCCGATTCGCGCAGCACCACACCCGCGCCGTACTCGTGATACAGACTCTGGATGAAACTCACCGCGCGTCCGCTGCCGTCGATGACGCCCATCCAGATCGTGTCGGCCGGCCCTTTGCCGGCACCCCATGGTGCCGCGCAGCGTCGGTCGATGCGCGCGGCGAGCGCTTCGATGTGCTCGCGCGCGAGGAAATCCTGTGCGTCCTCGGTCATGTACGCCGGATCGGTCACGTGCCGATCGCGCACGGCGAACGCCTGCTTCACGGCCTCGACGCAAAGATGCACGTAGTCGGCACCGTTCGCATCCGTTGCGCCGATGTCGAGCATGTCCAGAATGCCGAGGATCATCAGCGACACGACGCCCTGCGTCGGCGGCGGCAGGTTGTAGATGCTGCCGCGGGAATGCGACAGCACGAGCGGCGTGCGCCAGCCGGCTCGATGGTGCGCGAGATCGTCGATCGTGAGCGGGCTGCCGATCGCCGCGAGGTCGCGCGCCATCGAGCGCGCGATGTCGCCGCGGTAGAAATCGTCGAGGCCCGCGCTCGCGAGCTGCTGGAACGTCGCGGCAAGCCGCGGCTGCAGAAACGGCGTGCCTACGCGGGGAACGTCGCCCGTGTCGAGAAACGTTTCGTCGAAACCCGGCTGCCCGCGCAAACCGTCGAGCTTTGCGGCGGTCGTCTCGTGCTGGCTCTTCGTCACCGGGATGCCGTGGCGCGCATAGTGAATCGCGTCGGCCAGCAGGCGCGACAACGGCAACCGGCCGTTCAGCGCAGTGCGGCTGTAATCGAGCGCGAGCGCCCAGCCCGCAACGGTTCCGGCGACCGTGCACGCGGCGACGCCGCCGCGAAACGGAATCGCGTCGACACGCTGCTCGCGATAGAACGACGGCGTCGCAAGCGCACCGGCGGTGCCGCAGGCGTCGATCGCGCGCGGCGTCTCGCCCGGCGAATGAATCAGCCAGAACGCGTCGCCGCCGATCGAATTCATGTGCGGGTAGACGACGGCGATCGAAGCGGCGGCAGCGACCATCGCCTCGATCGCATTGCCGCCGTCGCGCAGCACCGCTACCGCCGATTGCGCCGCCAGTGAATGGGGCGCCACTGCCATGCCGCGCATACCCCACGCGGCGGTGTCGCTCGTCATTCGCTTGCCAAACTACCCGCCATGGCGCAAGTGTATGCATCGCCGCGACGAACGCAAGCGTTGGTCGCGCTTTTCGCGTGCAATCGTGTGCGGGTGGCGCGCGGATACCACAATCGTCCGCGACGCGAACCGCAGCGGGTACCGCATGTCGAATCGCTTGACTTCCACGCGCGTCGGGGCGCGCCAACTCGGAGGCATTCGCCATGCAACAACTGAAGGACGTGATGAGCCGCGACGTCAAGATGGTGACGCCGGAGACGACGATCCGGGAAGCGGCACAACAGATGCGCGACGGCGACTTCGGCATGCTGCCCGTCGCCGAAAACGATCGGATGAT
>JAICLP010000340.1 GCA_025925475.1 Burkholderiales bacterium
GCCTGCCCAACGAGATCGGACGCGACGATTGCCGCATCGGCACTGTCGTCGGCGATGACCGCAACTTCCGAGGGCCCGGCGAACACGTCGATGCCGACCCTGCCGAACAGCATCCGCTTTGCTTCGGCGACGTACTTGTTGCCGGGGCCCACGACGACATCGGCCGACTTGCCGGTGAAAAGGCCATACGTCATGGTCGCGATCGCCTGCACGCCACCGAGCGTCATGACGATGTCGGCGCCCGCCACTTTCATCGCGTACAGCACTTCAGGATGAATGCCTTCGCCCCTGTACGGCGTCGAGCACGCGATCACCGTCGGCACGCCGGCGACCTTCGCGGTCGCGATGCTCATGTAGGCCGATGCGATGTGCGCGTAGCGGCCGGTGGGCACGTAACAGCCGGCAACGTTCACCGGCACGAGACGCTGACCTGCGATCAGGCCGGGCTGGATTTCGGTGGCGAACTCGCCGATCGAGTCGCGCTGCGCCTGCGCGAACCGCCGCACGCGCTCGGTTGCGAACTCGATGTCGCGCTTGATCGACGACGGGATGTCGCGCGTGCGCCGATCGATCGCTTCGGGCGATACGATGATCTCGCCCGTCCAGCCATCGAGCTTCGCCGCGTACTCGCGCACGGCCACCTCGCCGCGTGCCTCGATGTCGGCGAGCATCTCGGCGACGACCTTCTGCGCGTGGCCGGATTCGGTCTCCGGCGTCTTGCCGGCTTTCTTCAGATAGTCGACGGGCATCGAAACGGTTCTCTTCGTGCGGCGAAAGCGCGAGCGCAGGATGCTAGCGCATTTTCCCGGCGATGTTTTCGCCTATCCCTTCACCGCGCCGGCGGTGATCGCGTCGACCAGATGCCGCTCGAGCAGCGAGTACAGGACCATCACCGGCGCCGCGGCGACGAGCGCCGCCGCCATCAGCTCGTTCCACTGCACGCGATATTCGCCGACCATGTTCGCGATGCCGACCGACAGCACGAACATCGACGAGTCGGTCGTGAGGACGAGCGCCCACACGTACGAGTTCCAGGCGAGGAGGAACGTGAACAGCGCCACCGCCGTCAGCCCCGGCCGGGCGAGCGGCAGGATCACGCGGCGGAACGTCTGCAGCACGGTCGCGCCGTCCATCGTCGCCGCCTCGTCGATCTCGCGCGGAATCGAGCGGAAGAAGCCGATCAGCATCCAGACCGAGAACGGCAGCGCGAACGAGCTGTACGCGAGGATCAGGGCGAGGTAGGTGTTGAGCAGGCCCAGGTCGGACATGAGCCGGAAGTACGGGATGATCAGGAGCGTCTCCGGCAGCATCTTCGTGAACAGCAGGAACATCACGAACGGCGTGGCGCCGCGCGGAAAGAAGCGCGTGAGACCGTACGCGGCAAGCGCCGCGAGCGACACCGATACGAGCGTTGCGCCGATTGCCACGATCATGCTGTTCAGAAAGTAGCGCGCGATGGGCTTCGTCGCAAACAGCGACGCGTATGCGCCGAGCGACCAGTGCGTGGAGAAGAACGTCGGCGGCGACGCGAACACCTCCTCGGCCGGCTTCAGCGACGTGTTGATCATCCAGTAGAACGGAAACAGCACGCCGACGAGTGCTGCGAGCGTGACGCACGCGAGCAGCACCTGCCGTTCCGGCCGCGCCCGGATCATGCCGATGGCTGACGATCGAGACGCGTCAGCTTCACGTAGAGGACCGAGAAGCCGAGCACGAGCACGAGCAGCGCGACGCCGATCGCGGCCGCTTCACCGAAGTGGTTCGCGCGAAACGCCGTGTTGTAGAGCAGCACCGGCAGCGCTTCGGTGCCGCCGGCCGGCCCGCCTGCCGTCATCACGCCGATGATGTCGTAATGGCGGATCGTGTTGATGATGTCGAGTGTCGATGCGACGACGATCAGGTAGCGCAGGTTCGGCAGCGTCACGTAGCGAAAGCGCTGCCACGCGCTCGCGCCGTCGATCGCGGCCGCCTCGTACTGCTCGGCCGGAATCGTCTGCAATCCGGCGAGCATCAACAGCATGACGAACGGCACGCCGCGCCAGACGTCGACCGCGATGACGGCCGCGAGCGCTGTGCCCGGCTGGCCGAGCCATGCGACGGGTGCGCTGACCACGTGCGCCGCGCGGAGCAGGTAGTTCACGACGCCGAACTGCGGCTCGAGGAGCCACAGCCAGATCGTCGCGCCGACGGCGGGCGCAACCATCCACGGCGTCAGGAACAGGATGCGCAGCGGCGTCCGTGCGAATGCGAGCGCATGCAGCAGCAACGCAAGCGCAAGGCCGAGCAACATGTGCAGCGCGACCGATGCGCCGGTGAAGACGAGCGAGACGCCGAGCGAATGCCAGAATGCGTCGTCGGACAGCACGCGCACGTAATTGTCGAGACCGACGAACGTCGTGTTGAGCCCGCGGACGCGATAGAGGCTCGTCCAGAACGCATGTCCGAGCGGCACGACGATTACCGCGCACAGGAACAGCGCGACCGGCGCGACGAACGCGTAGCCGTACCAGCGGTGGCCGAATGCGACCGGGTTACGGCGCGTCCGGCGCTTGTCGCGCAAACCCCCGGCGACAGCCGTCGCGTCGTTCATCGCGCCGGATGCACGAACGCGTATCAGATATCGCGCAGCTTCTTCGTGAGCCGCGCATCGAGGTCGCGGAAGATCTCGTCGGTCTTGTCGGGCGCGAGCAGCGCCTTCTGCACGGCGTCGACGATGTCGTTCGCGGCGATGTCGGCCCAGATCGGCGACGGCAGCGGGTAGCTCCGCGCGTGCTCGCCGATCTTCACGAATTCGGCGAGCAGCGGATCGGCGCGGATCTGCGGGTCGTTGGCGAGATCGTTGCGCAGCGGCATCCAGTTCGACACCAGCGCGCGCTCGATCGACCATTTCCTGCCCGCATCGAACTTGATGAACTTCCACGCCTCGTCCGGATGCGGACACGACGACGAGATGCTCGACGCGGTCATCGTTGCGAGCGTCGGCGCATTCGGCACGTTCGCCGGATTGGGCGCGACGAACATCCTGCCCTTCATCGCCGGATTGTCACCTTCGACTTTCGCAACGGCCCAGTAGGCGTTGCGCATGCTCGCGATCTTGCCGTGCGCGAAGAGCGTCGTCTGCTCGAGGTAGTTCGTCGTCGTCGGCGCCGGCGCGGCGATGCCCGTTGCGCCGGCGAAGCCGAGATACGTCTTGATCGCCGCGAGGCTCTTCGGATCCTTCGCAAACGTCGCCTCGGTCATGTCGGCATTGAATGCCTCGCCGCCGTTCGCCCAGATCCACGTCAGCAGCACGCGCGTCGTCGTGTCGGTCTTGCCGCCGAGCACCGCGGTCGCCCAGCGATCGTTGCTTGTCAGCTTCTTACCC
>JAICLP010000043.1 GCA_025925475.1 Burkholderiales bacterium
CGGATCTGCTTGTTCGACAGGAAGCTCTTGACGTCGCCCGGCTGCTCGTACAGCAGATCGGTGTGCCCGGCGATGACCGCGGTGTAGCGCTCGCTCGGCTTGTACGGCACGGCCTGCAGTTTCAGGCCGCGATGCTTGAAGAAGTTGATGATCAGATCGTCGGGGCTGCCGAAGCCGGTGATCGCGACCTTGAGCGTCTTCTCCTTCGCGGCCTTCTCGACGTCCTGCCACGTCTTCCACGGCGAGTCCTCCTTGACGTAGAACCCGGAGGGCGTCTTGATCATCACGGCGAGCGGGATCAGGTCGTCGAACTTGAACTTCGGCTGGCGGGTCGCGAGGAGGGCCACCGTTTCGCCGGTCATGATCTGCATCGTGTAGCCGTCCGGCGGCGCGGCCATGAACTTCGCCATGCCGCTTTGCCCCGTCGCGCCCGGCACGTTCACGACCGGAATCGACACGCCGAGGATCGGCTCCAGCAGTTGCGCCGCGACGCGTGCCGTCTGGTCGGCGCCGCCGCCCGCGCCCCAGGGCACGATGAAATTGATCGGCCGCGACGGGTATTTGTCCTGCGCCTGCGCGAACGCGACGACGCCGAGCAGCAACGCGCCAAGCAGCGGCCGCGCGAAGACGCGGACGCGCGCGAAACGGATACGTTCCATTTATTCCTCCATAAAGAGATTGATTGCGCTGCGACCGCCGCTTCTTTTTTGTGCACGCATGTTCCATCAGTCCAGCGTTCTAGGCAAGCGCCGGGCGGATGGCGATGCGGCAGCCACCCTCTGTGGGCAATCGGCCGCGACGGAGGTTCACCCACGGTGGCGAGCCACGAGCTTCATCCGCAGGACGCCCGCGTCGCCATCGATCGGGTAACATCGGCGCCCGCCGCCCATCGACGCCGTCGATCGACGGGACGCGCAATGGAAATCCGCCTTCTTCGCTATTTCGCCGCGGTCGCCGAGACGCGCAGCTTCACGCGCGCGGCGGAAACGCTCGGCATCTCGCAGCCCACGCTGTCGCACCAGATCCGCAAGCTCGAATCGGATCTCGGCACGATGCTGTTCGAGCGCGGTGCGCGCAACGTCACGCTCACGTCGGCGGGGGCGACATTCAAGCCGTTCTGCGATCGAACCCTGCAGGAGATGGATTCGGGCGTTCTCGCGATCTCGGAGCTGCAGGGCCTCATGCGCGGCACGCTGCGCATGGCGGTCTTCCATTCGTTCTCCAATTCGGGCCTCGGTCCGGTGTTCGCTCGCTTCGCGCTCCTGCATCCCGGCGTGAAGATCGAGGCGCGGCTGTTGTCCCGGGTGGAGATGGAGCGCCAGCTCATCGCGGGCGGCCTCGATCTCGCGATCGCTTACGTGTCCGAGGACACCGAGCACATCGTCGCCGAGAAGCTCTTCGACGAGGAACTCGTGCTCGTCGTGGGCGCGCGCAACCCGCTCGTCACCGGTCCGAAGCTGCCGATGCGGCGCCTCGTCGATTTCCCGCTCGTGCTGCTGACCCCCGAATTCGCCGCGCGCCAGTTCCTCGAACGCTACTTCGCAAGCCGCCGCCTGCAGCCGAAAGTGACGATCGAGATGAACGCCGTCGATCCCATTCTCGCGGTGGTTCGCAATTCCGACCTCGCAACCGTCGTATCCGAAGGAGCCGTCGGGGCCGCCGAAGGAATGCGCGTCGTGCGCCTGTTCGATCCGGCGCCACGCCGGGCGCTTGCCGTGCTCTGGCGTCGCGGCAGCTACCGCTCGGCGGCCGCGCTCCGGCTTGCCGAAATGATCCGTGCGACGTATCGGCGCACGCCGAAGGCGACGGCACGACGGCGCTCGCGCGCGGCGCTGCAATAGCGCTTGCATAGATCGCATCGATGGAGAAGATGCATCGCGTGCATTTGATCTATCCTGACATGCCGACTATGCTCGTCGTCCGATGCGCGCGAACGCCGGCCCGCCGGCGACACATCGACCTGCCATGAGCCACGCGAGCGAAACCGCCAACCCTCGCCTTCCGGTCGTGCTCGTCACCGGCTATCTCGGCAGCGGCAAGACGACGCTCGTCAACCGGCTCCTCGGCACCGCCGCATTCGCGCATGCGGCCGTCGTCGTCAACGAATTCGGTGAAGTGAGTGTCGATCACGTGCTGCTCGACGCGCCGCCTCGCCGCACCCGTATCGTCGACGCCGGCTGCATATGCGGGCACGTGCACGAGGAGATCGCGACGAGTCTCCTCGACCTCCTCGAGCGCCGCGGCGCGAGCGCCGACGCGGCGTTCGACCGGGTGCTGATCGAAACGTCGGGCCTCGCCGACCCGGTGCCGATCATCCAGATCTTGCTCGCGGATCCCGTGGTCGCGGGCGCGTTCGAATTGCAGAGTGTCATCACCGTCTGCGACGGCGTGCATGGCATCGCGCAGCTCGATACGCATGACGAATCGGTGAAGCAGGCGGCGGTCGCCGACGTGCTCGTACTCACGAAAGGCGATGTTGCCGATCGCACCGCGATGCGCAGGCTCTCGGACCGCCTGCGCGAGTTGAACCCAGGCGCCGCGCAGCGTGAGGCGATCCGGGGCGCGCTCGATCTTGCGGTGCTGGAACGTAATGGCTATGCGACCGACGAGCGCAGCGCGAACGCCCAAGGGTGGCTCGGCGATGCGAGCTACGCGTCGCGGACACGCGCCGCGTCCGCCGATCCGGCGATTCGCACGTTCACGCTGCTGCACGACGGTCCCGTTACCGTGCCGGGCCTCGTGCTGTGGATGAACCTGCTTGCCGGCTTCCGCGGGGCCGGCCTGCTGCGGGTGAAGGGGATCGTGAATGTCGAGGGACGCCCGTACGCGATCCAGGCGGTGCAGACCGTGCTCTCGGAACCCGTGCCCCTCGATCGCTGGCCCGACGCGCACGACCGCTGCTCGCGGCTCGTCTTCATCACGCGGGGCATCGACGAGCAACAGGTGCGGCGGACGTTTGCGACGCTCGCCTTCGAAGGCGGTCGCGAGCGTCGCAACCTGACGATCCGCCCCGAGACGTACGCGCGCTTCAAGTCGACGATGGAAGTCTTTCGGGAAGGCGCGCGCGCGGCGAGCAAGGCGCCGCGCAACGGGAACGGCGTCGCGACGGTGAAGACGACCGTTGCCGATTACTGAACAGGAGCCATCGAAAGTCATGGAACAGCAAGGGCAGGAACAAAAAGGCGCTACCCGATACGTGTTCGGCGGCCGCATGATCGACTGTACCGGCGCCGCGCCGATCAGGGATCCGGTCATCGTTGTCGAGAACGGGCGCATCGCGAACGTCGGCACGCGCGGCTCGATCAAGGTGCCCGATGGCGGGGACATCCTCGATTGCGGGAAGGCGACGCTGATCCCGGGGATGCTCGACGTCCACATCCACACGATGATGTTCAACTGCCTGACGTTTCACAACTTCCGCGTCGCGCAGTGGGAGATCACGCCCGAGCTCCAGCAGATGTACGGCCTGTTCCATGCGCAGCTGTGCTTCGACATGGGCTTCACGACGTTGCGCGACATGGGCCTGCAGACGTACCGAGGCCTGCTCGTGCGCGAGGCGTGCGCGATTCGCGACGCGATCGACATGGGCATCGTCGAGGGACCGCGCATGCTGGTCGCCGCCTTCACGACGATCACCGGCTCGCACCTCGACCTGATCCAGCCGCGCGCCGCGGAGCGCCTGGGCTTCCAGAATGCCGACGGTCCGTGGGAGCTGCGCAAGCTCGCGCGCACCAACCTGCTGCACGGTGCCGACGTGATCAAGACTTGCGCATCGGGTGGCGGCGGAACCGACAAGGAGGAGCCCGACATCCGCAACATGACGCAGGTCGAGCTCGACGCGGTCGTCGACGAGGCGCACGCGTTCCACAAGATCTGCGCCGTGCATTGCTTCACGCCGCAGGCGCAGCGGATGGCGCTCACGGCCGGCGCCGACACCATCGAGCACATGGTTTTCTCCGACGACGAGACGATCGGCATGATCCGCGACAAGGGCACTTACGTGACGCCGACGCTGTCTCATCGGACCGATCATGCGATCGCAGTCCGGCGCGAGCAGGGTACGTCGCAGTTCGTGCTGAAGAAGATGAAGAGCATCCAGGAGAACTGCTTCGACACGTTCCGGAAGATGCACGGGGCCGGCATCAACATCGCAATGGGCACCGACATGGGTTTCGACCCCGAGATGGGCACGAACGCTGCCGAGCTCGAGATCTACGTGAATCTCGGCATGTCGCCGATGGACGCGCTCCTCACGTGCACGCGCAACGCGGCGCGGGCGGTCAAGCTCGACAAGCAGATCGGGACGCTGGAAGCGGGCAAGCTCGCCGACATCGTGGCGGTCGACGGCGACCCGCTGGCCGATATCCGCTGCCTGCAGCAAAAGAAGAACATCCAGGTCGTGATGAAGGAGGGCAAGGTCTACGCCGATCGGCGACCGGGTCATTCGAAGAGCGTCGTGAATGCCGAGCCGGGAAGCTGGAAGATTCCCGACTACCTGTGAGCACGGATCGATGAGCGCCGCCGCGCCGCCCCAAGGCGCGAATTCCGCCCCTTTGGCGGGCAGCAACGCGGCGACGCCGCGAGCGTGGGGGGGTCCTGCCAGCGTCGCCGTCGTCACCGGTGCGAGTGCCGGCATCGGCGAAGCGATTGCACGCCGACTGCTCGACGGGGGGCGCACCGTCGTGACGATGCAACGGACGCCGCCCGCGATCGAGCATGCGAAGCTGCGCTTCGAGAAGGTGGATCTCGCGGACATGGACGCCACGCGCGAAGCCGCCGCGCGCGTCGCAAAGGCTTACGACGTACGCTATCTCGTCAACAACGCCGGCGCGAACTGCCCGGCGCTTCTCGACGACGCGACGATCGACGAGCTTCGCTACGTCACCGACATCACGCTCGGCGCAGCGATGCTCCTGATCCAGGCGTTCGTCCCCCGAATGCGCGAGGCGCGCTTCGGCCGCATCGTCAACATTTCGTCGCGCGCCGCGTTGGGGAAGATGGGGCGCACCGCGTACGCGACGGCGAAAGCGGGATTGATCGGCATGACGCGCACGGTGGCGATCGAAACGGGCGCGCACGGGATCACCGTGAATGCCGTCGTGCCGGGACCCGTCGAGACGAAGCACTGGGCGCGCGGGCATCCGCCGGGCAGCGAGCAGCGGCAGAAGGTCGTCGACATGATTCTCGTCGGTCGCCTCGGCACGCCCGAAGACGTCGCGCGCGCCGTCGAGTTCCTGCTCGCCGACGACGCCGGGTTCGTCACCGGGCAGGCGCTGTTCGTCTGCGGTGGCACGAGCGTGACCGGGACGGCGGGGCAATGAAGGCGGCAATGATCGGCACCGGCGCATGGGCCGCCGTGCTTGCGGCGGCCGCGCGGGGCTCGCGCGTCGACATCGCGTGCTGCTTCAGCCCGAACGCGCAGCGGCGCGCTGCGTTTGCCGATGTCACCGGCATTCGCGCGGTCGATGCAATCGAGCGCATCTTCGACGACGCCTCGATCGACGCCGTGGTGATTGCCGCGCCCAATCAACTGCACCGCTCGCTCGCCGAGGCCGCCGCGTCGCACGGCAAGCACGTGTTCGTCGAGAAGCCGATCGCCCACACGCTCGAAGATGCGATCGCGATGATCGAGTGCGCCGCGGCGCATCGCGTCACGCTCGTCGTCGGCCATTGTGCACGCATGCTCGCCGGCAATCGCACGATCGCGCGGGCGATCGCCGACGGTGACCTCGGGCGCGTCGCGCACATCGAAGCGAACTTCTCGAACGACCGGGGACTGAAGCTGACGCCCGGCGACTGGCGTTGGTACGACGCGGAGGCGCCGGGTGGGCCGCTGTCGCAGATCGCCATCCATCAGTTCGACACGCTGCGCGCGCTGGGTGGCGATCTCGTCGCGCTGTCGGCGCGCAGCGCGAAGCTGTCACCGCTTGGCGCCGAAGTCGCCGACCAGTGGGTCGTCAACGTCCGCTTCGCCGATGGCAAGCTCGGCAGCGTCGTGACGAGCTGGACGAGTCCCGGACATTACAGCGTGCGCGCGACCGGCGATCGCGCAAGCTGGTTCTACGAAATCGACCAGTCGCTCTGGTCGCAGCCTTCGCGCCTGCACGAGAGCGCGGTGCTCGAGCGGCAGGCGCGAGGCGAAGCGCCCGGCAAGCGCGTGCGCCACGACGTGGCGCCGGGCAACATGTTTCGCGACGAGCTCGATTCGTTTGCCGAAGCCGCGACGTCCGGAACGCCGAGCGCGCTGGACGGTGCGAACGGTCTGCGCGCGCTCGCCGCGGTCGAGGCGGCGCTCGCGTCCGACGCCCGCGGCGGCGCCGAAATCCTCCTCGACGACGTGCTCGCCGACGCTCGCCGCCGCATCGGCGTACCGGACGCCGCGAGACACGTCGCGCTTGCTGCCGCTCGCTGAGACCGGCATTTGATCGACATGGCCAAGCGCATCGATCTTCGACACGTCACGTTGCGCTACATCACCGATTCGCGCGAGGTGCTCGCCGTCGACGACGTGAGCTTTACCGTTGCCGAATCGGAGTTCCTGTGCCTGCTGGGGCCGAGCGGCTGCGGCAAGACGACGATCATGAACATGATCGCGGGATTCCTCGCGCCGACCAAAGGCGACGTGCTGATCGGCGGCGCGGATCTCGACGGCACTAAGCACGACCGCGGCGTCGTCTTCCAGGATTTCTCGCAGCTCTTCCCATGGCGCACCGCGCGCAGGAACGTCGAGTTCGGCCTCGAGATGCGCAATGTCCCGGCCGCGGAGCGCAAGCGGACCGCGCTCGAATTCCTGCGACTCGTAGGCCTCGCCGACTTCGCCGACGTCTACCCGCACCAGCTTTCCGGCGGCATGCAGCAGCGCGTCGCGATTGCGCGCGCGATCGCCTACAGTCCCGGCGTTCTGTTGATGGACGAGCCGTTCGCTGCACTCGATGCGATGACGCGCGACGAGATGCAGCGGCTCGTCAACGACGTGTGGCAGGAAACGAAGAAGACCGTCGTGTACGTCACGCACAACGTCGCCGAGGCGGTGTACCTCGGCGACCGCGTCGTCGTGCTCGATGCGCATCCTGGTCGCGTCAAGGCCGAGATCGCGCTCGACCTGCCGCGTCCGCGCGATCCGCTGTCGGCGCCGTTCGTCGATGCGCAAAGGCGAATCCTGTCGCAGCTCGGCATGCATTGAAATCGGCAGGAACCGCTTCGCGGAGGTTGGCAACGCTTTCCAAAGGAGGAAGGACATGTCGAAAGGACGAATCGAGCGCCGGGACTTCCTGAAGGCCGCCGGCGCCGCGGCGGTCGCGAGTGCGTGGCCGCTTCGCACGTACGCGCAATCGAACGAGCCGCTCAACCTGGGCTTCCAGAATACGTCGTGGGGTACCGTCGCGATGGTGGCCGAGGCCGAGAAGACGTTCGACAAGGCCGGCGCGAACGTCAGTTTCCATCGCTTCGGGTCGGGCAAGGAGACGCGCGACGCGATGATCTCCGGGCGCATCGACGTCGGAGTGCTCGGTGGCACGCCGTTCGTCGTCGGCGCCGCGAAAGGGGACATGGCTGCGATCGGCATCGCGATGTACGCGGGCAAGACGAACGCGATCGTCGCGGCCAGGGACAGCGGCATCAAGACCGTCAAGGACCTCAAGGGCAAGCGCGTCGCGTCGCAACTCGGCTCCGCGACGAACTACGTGTTCCTGAACAAGATCCTGCCGAAGTTCGGGCTGTCGAAGGACGACGTGCACATCGTCAACGTCACCTTCCAGAACCAGGTGGCGGCGATCGTCGGCAAGTCGGCGGACGCCTTCGCCGGCGTCGAGCCTTTCCCGTCGGTCGCCGAGGTCGAGGGCCTCGGCCACGCCGTCATCGACTACTCGCAGTTCGACATGCAGCCGGTGTTCCTCGCCGTCAACGCGCCGGTGCTCGAGAAGCGCAAGAGCCAGCTCGTCGCGTTCATGCACGGCTGGCTCGACGCGGTGCACATCGTCAACAAGGAGCCGGCACGCGCCGTGATGATCGTCTGGAACCAGTTCAAGGCGCAGGGCTACGACACGAAGGAGGCCGTGTTCAAGCTGATGCTGACGAAGCTCGAGGTGAAGCCGCAGTACGTGCCGGATCTGCGGCAGTACCTCGACGACCAGGCGGCCGTGCTCGTGAAGGGGAAGCAGATCGCGAGCGTGCCCGACTGGAACAAAATTCTCGATACGAGCGTGCTCGCGCAGGCGACGAAGTCGTAGCGACGACGAAACGGAGACCGATCATGACGCAAACGACGAACCGCCGCGCGTTCCTCGCGACGACGGGTGCGGGTGCCCTGGCCTTTGTGCTTCCGCGCCTCGCATTCGCCGACGATGCACCGCTCGCCTTCGGATTCCAGAATACGTCGTGGGGATCGGTCGCGATGGTGGCCGAGGCCGAGGACACGTTCGCCAAGGCGGGCGTGAAGGTGAAGCCGTTCCGCTTCGACGGCGGCAAGTCGACGCGCGATGCGATGATCGCGGGCCGCGTCGACATCGGCGTGCTCGGTGCCGCGCCATTCGTCGTCGGCGCGGCGAAGGGCGACATCGTCGCGATCGCCGTCGCCATGTACGCCGGCAGGACGAACGCGGTCGTCGCGGCGAAGGACCGCGGTATCAAGTCTGTCGCCGACCTCAAAGGCAAGCGCGTTGCGTCGCAGTTGGGCTCGTCGACCGACTACGTGTTCCAGAACAAGATCCTGCCGAAATACGGGCTCGCGAAGGGCGATGTGCGAATCATCAACATCCCGCATCAGAACGAGATCGCCGCGATGGTCGGCAAATCGGTCGACGCGTTCGCCGGCGTCGAGCCGTTCCCCTCCGTCGCGGAGATCGAAGGCCTCGGCACCGTGCTCGTCGACTACGGCAACTTCGACATCCAGCCGGTCTTCGTCGCGATCAACCGCCCCGTGCTCGAGCGTCGGCGCAAGGACGTCGTCAATTTCCTGCGCGGCTGGCTCGCCGCCGTTCGCATCGTCAACGAGCAGCCGCAGCGCGCGGTGAAGATCGTGTGGGACGAATTCAAGGCGCAGGGCTACGACGTGAAGGAGGCCGCGTTCACGCGCATGCTCGCGAAGCTCGAAGTCAAGCCCGAATTCACCCCGGCGCTCCACGATTACCTCGTCGAACAGGGCAAGGTGCTGCTCGCGCAGAAGCAGATCCCGGCGGTGCCCGACTGGAACAAGGCGCTCGACCCGAGCGTGCTCGCGCAGGCCTCGAAAGCGTAGCGTGGCATCGCGTCCTTGGCGCGGCACGTCGCGCGTTTTCGCGTGGCTTGCGGGATCGGCCGCCTTCATCGTCATGGCGATTGCCTGGCAGGCGGCGGTGTGGTCGGGCACGTTTCCGGCAAAGCTCTTCCCGAGCCTCGCGACCGTTGCGGACACGTTCGTTCGCCTCACGCTGAACGGCACGATGCTCGTCGCGGCCGCCGCGACGCTGTTCCGGCTCCTGTTCGGATTTCTTCTCGCGGCCGTGGCCGGCATCGTCATCGGCCTGCTGATGGGGCGCGTGCAATGGATCGAGGACGCGCTGCTGCCGATCGTGAGCTTCATGTACCCGATCCCGGGGATCGCGTATGCGCCGCTGTTCGTGCTGTGGTTCGGCCTCGGTGACGTTCCCGCCATTCTGCTCGTTGCCGCCGCGACGTCGTTCACGGTGATCATCAACACGTGGAAGGGGGTGAAGTCGGTGAAGGCCGTCTGGATCCGTTCCGCGCAGGCGATGGGGGCGAGCGAGCGCGCCATATTCGCGAAAGTGGTCCTGCCTGGCGCGCTGCCTTACGTGCTCACGGGACTGCGCCTCGGGCTGGCGTCGGCATGGCGCATCCTCGTCGCCGTCGAGATGCTCATGTCCGTCACGCGCGGACTCGGCTGGCTGATCTTCGGCTCGCAGCAGTTCCTGAACACCGACGTGATGCTCGCGACAATCGCGGTGATCGGCATCGTCGGCATGCTGCTCGAGCGGCAGGTGTTCGTGCGCCTCGAGCGCGCGACGGTCGTGCGCTGGGGGATGATGAGCTCATGAGCGCGCAGGGCCGCCCCAGGCGCGAATCAGTCCCGCAGCGTGAAGCGCGCAGGGTGGGCCAGTGACCGTTGCATCCCAACAGGTCGCAGCGATCGAGCCGAAAGCGAACGCCACCGTACGTTCGCGACGTCGGCGCGTCGTTCCGTTCGTTCGCGGCGCGATCGCGATCGCCGTGCTGCTCGCGGCCTGGGAGTACTTTGCCCGAAGCGGCATCTTCTCGCAGGCGATCACGCCGCCGCTCGAAACCATCGCGTCCGCGCTGATCGCGATGGTCGCGGACGGATCGATCTTCAAGCACACGCTCGCGACGATGCTGCGCGTCGCCATCGGGCTCGTGATCGCGCTCGCGATCGCCATCCCGCTCGGCATGCTGATGGGCCGCCACGCGACGTGGGAACGGATTCTTCGGCCGCCCCTCGCCGTGCTGATGCCGATCCCGTCGCTCGCGTGGGTGCCGCTCGTCGTGCTGTGGTTCGGCATCGGCAACGTCGCGACCGTCCTGATCGTCGTCTATGCGTCGACGTTCTCGCTGCTCTACAACGTCTGGATGGGGGTGAAGACGATCAATTCGATCTGGGTGCGCGCGGCGCAGGCGATGAACGCGGAGCGCACGAGGCTCTTCACGCACGTGATCTGGCCCGCCGCACTGCCGTCGATCATCACCGGCATTCGCCTCGCATTCGGGCGTGCCTGGATCGCCGTCATCGGCGGCGAGCTGCTGGCGAGCCCGCAATGGGGGCTCGGCAAGCTGATCTTCGACGCGAAGGAATATCTGAACGCCGACGTGATGCTCGCCGCACTGGTCGTGATCGGCGTCATCGGACTCTTCTTCGAGCGCGTCGTGTTCCAGCTCCTCGAGCGCGCGACGGTGAACCGGTGGGGCATGGCGAACGGGGGGCAGCGATGATGCCGGCGGGCGACACGATCGCGTTCATCGGCCTCGGCCACATGGGCGCGCCGATGGCGGCGCGGCTTGTCGCGAAGGGATTCGCATTGCGCGTTTGCGATCTGCGCGCCGACGCTGCCGCAGCATTCGCCGGCGCGCGTCGCGCCGTCGCGGCGGCCTCGGTGCGCGATGCCGTTGCGGGCGCACAGTTCGCGATTGCGATGCTTCCCGACGATGCCGCGGTCCGCGACGTGATGCTCGGGCAGGCGATCGAAGCCCTGTCGGCCGGAGGCGTCGCAATCGACATGGGCACGTCGAGCCCTGCGTCGACGCGCGCGATCGCCGAAGCATTCGCGCAGCGCCGCCTCGGCTACGTCGATGCGCCGGTGATGGGCGGCGTTACGTTCGCACGCGACGGCACGCTCGACATCATGGCAGGCGGCGATGCGGATTGCATCGATCGCTGCCTGCCGATCTTCGAGGCTCTCGGCCGGCACACGTGGCGCTGCGGTCCGAGCGGCGCCGGCCACGCGCTGAAGGCGATCGCGAATTTCGCCAACGCGGCCACGCTCGTCGCGCTGCTCGAGGCGATGACGATAGGCCGCAAGTTCGGCCTCGAGACGGCGTTCATGGCCGACGCGCTGCAGGCAATGTGCGCGGGACGCCAGCATCCACTCGAGAAGAAGATCGTGCCGCAGGTGATGTCGCGCCGCTTCGCCACCGGCATGGCGATGGGGCTGATCGCGAAGGATGTCGGCATCGCGGCCGATCTTGCGCACGCCATAGGCGCACGCGCATCGATCGCCGATGCGACGCGTGCGCTCTGGCAGGAAGCGGCCGATCACTATGGAGCAACGCGCGACCAGTCGGAGGTCGCGCGCCTGTGGGAAGACGCCGCAGGTGTCGATCTCCAGTAGCCTGCTCGAATCGCTTTCGCAGTGCGTCGGACGCGCGAACGTGCTCGTCGATGCGCACGATGTCGCGCCCTTCGTGCAGGACTGGCGCGGCGCATTCCGCGGTTCGGCGCAGGCGGTCGTGCTGCCCGCGAGCACGGAAGAGGTTGCGACCGTCGTGCGCGCGTGCCGAAGCGCGGGCGTACCGATCGTGCCGCAGGGCGGCAACACGGGAATGTGCGGCGGCGCGATTCCGGATGCATCCGGCTCCGCAATCGTCGTTTCGTTGCGACGAATGAATCGCGTGCTCGACGTCGACCCCGTGAACGACACGATGACGGTGGAAGCGGGCTGCATCCTGCAGCGGTTGCAGGATGCCGCGGCATCGGCGGGACGGCTGTTTCCATTGAGCCTCGCCGCCGAGGGGAGCTGCCAGATCGGCGGCAACCTGTCGACGAACGCCGGCGGCGTGAACGTGCTTCGCTACGGCAATGCACGCAATCTCGTGCTCGGCCTCGAAGTCGTGCTGCCCGACGGCAGCATCTGGAACGGATTGCGGGCGCTGCGCAAGGACAACCGCGGCTACGATCTCAAGCATCTTTTCATCGGTGCGGAAGGCACGCTCGGCATCATCACGAAGGCCGTGCTCGCGCTCTTCCCGCGCCCCGAGGCGCGGGTTTGCGCATGGCTCGGGCTGCCGCGTCCCGACGCATCACTGGCGATTCTCGAGCGGCTTCGCACGACGTGTGCCGATGCGCTCGTCGCCTACGAGCTGATCGGCCGCTCGTGCATCGATCTCGTCCTCGACCATGTTTCGGATGCGCGCGATCCGATGCCGCAGCGCCATCCGTGGTACGCGCTGCTCGATCTCGCCGCATCGGACGAACAGGCGTTACGCGCTGTCCTCGAGTCCGTTCTCGTCGACGCCTCGGAGCGCGAGCGTCTCGACGACGCCGTCATCGCGCAGTCGGTCGCCCAGGCGCAGCAACTGTGGCGGTTGCGCGAGGGCATTCCTGAGGCGACGCGAGCGGAAGGACCCGCGCTTCGCTCCGACATTTCGGTCGCCGTCAGCGACGTGGCGCGATTCATCGATCGCGCGAGCGCCGGCGTCCAGTCGGCGATGCCGGGCGCGCGTATCGTGTGCTTCGGCCACGTCGGTGACGGTAACCTGCACTTCAACGTGCTTCCGCCCGCGGCGCCGCAGCCCGCCGCCGATTGGGCGAAGCCGCTGTATCGCATCCTCTACGATGTCGTCGACGCGCTGCATGGCAGCTTCAGCGCCGAGCATGGCATCGGCCAGGCGAAGCGCAGCGAGTTGCGGTGCTACAAGAGCGGCGTCGAGATCGCGATGATGGAGGCGCTGAAGCGGGCGTTCGATCCAATGAGCCTGATGAATCCCGGGAAGATACTGTGAATGCACTGACGCTCGACCTCGCCTCGCGCATCGTCGACGCGGCACTCGCCGCCGCGCGCAAGCAAACATTGAAACCGCTCGCCGTCGTCGTGCTCGACGGCGGCGGGCACGATATCGTGCTGAAACGCGAAGACGGATGCGGGATCCTGCGCGTCGACATCGCGCGCGGCAAGGCATGGGGTGCGCTCGGCATGGGCCTCGGCTCGCGCGACCTTGCGCGAAAGGCCGAGCAGAATCCGCGCTTTTTCGCCGCGCTTGCGGCAGCCAGCGGCGGACGCGTGATTCCCAATCCGGGAGGCGTTCTCGTTCGCGATGCAGCCGGCGACGTCATCGGGGCCGTCGGCATCAGCGGCGACCAGTCCGATCGCGACGAGGCGTGTGCGATCGCAGGGATCGACGCTGCGGGACTTCGCGCCGACGCAGGCTAGAACCTATCTCAAAATCGGCTGCGCGGGCCGATAGACGTTGGCGTGTCCTCGCTCGCCCCTCGCTGTACGTCTCAGTACTATCTCGGCGCTCGCTGCGGGCCTTCGCGCTCTCGGCCCGCTCGCTGGATTTCGAGTTAGGTTCTAATATCGCGCAATTCGCGTCGCGTTCGGCGGCGCAGATGATCTCCAGTCGAGGAACCCGATGGACCTTCCCGTCAATCGTTTCAAGCGCGCGCTCGCCGCGGGCCAGTCGCAGATCGGCCTCTGGTGCAGCCTCTCGAGCCACTACAGCATGGAGATCGTCGCCGGCGCCGGCTTCGACTGGATCCTGCTCGATACCGAGCATTCGCCGAACGACCTCGAATCGCTGGTCACGCAGCTGCAGGCGGCTGCCGCCTATCCATCGACGCCGATCGTGCGCGTGCCATGGAATGACACGGTCACGATCAAGCGCGTGCTCGACATCGGCGCGCAGACGCTGCTGATTCCGTACGTGCAGAACCCCGACGAGGCCCGTGCGGCGGTGGCGGCGATGCGCTATCCGCCGGCCGGCGTGCGCGGTGTCGCGGGCACAACGCGCGCGACGCGCTTCGGCCGCATCAAGGACTACGCGAAGCGTGCGCACGAGGAGCTGTGCCTGCTCGTGCAACTGGAGACGCGCGATGCGCTCGCGCACATCGAGACGATCGCCGCGATCGACGGCATCGACGGCATCTTCATCGGTCCGGCCGACCTGCATGCATCGCTCGGCCATACTGGCGAAGTCGCGAACCCGGCCGTGCTGCCGCTGATCGAGGATTCGCTGCGGCGCATCCGCAAGGCCGGCAAGGCGCCGGGCATTCTGGTCGGCGACGAGGCGCTCGCGAAGCGCTGGATCGACGCGGGCTCGCTCTTCACGGCGGTCGGCGTCGACACGGCGATCCTGGCGCGTGGCGCCGAGCGCCTGGCCGCGCAGTACGGAAGGACTGCATAGACGTCCTTGGCCCGCTCGGCGATTTCTGGTACACTCGCCGTACCAGGAGAGACAGGACAGGCCATGCGGGCAACCGCGCGCAAGCGCGTCGCCATCGAGCCGGGAAGCCGCGAGGCGCGAAGCCGCCTTGCGGCCATGGTGACGAAGCTCCTCGAGCATTGGAACCTGACGACGGCGGAGCAGGCGGAGCTGCTCGGCCTGTCGAGCGGCAGCCGCAGCACGCTTGGCCGTTACCGCAGCGGCGAGCCTCTCGCCGACAACCGCGACCTGCTCGACCGCGCCGGGCACCTGCTCGGCATCCACAAGTCGCTGCGGATCCTGTTTCCGCACGACCGCGACCTCGCGTACCGCTGGATGACGAAGGCCAATCGCCGGCTCGGCGCACGTCCGGTCGACGTGATCGTCACGCACGGCTTCGAGGGCCTGCTCGCGGTGCGGCGTTACCTGGATTTCCAGCGCGGCGCCTGATGCCGCGCTCGTTCTGCGAAGGACTCTCGGATTGGAGGCGGATCTCGTCGCGACGAACGTCGACTTCCACGGCGATCTCGTGCGCAACATTCCCGGCATTCGCGAGTCGCAGCACCTGTTCGACGACCTGTCGGACGATCCGGCTGACTGGGACGTCGCGATCGCGGCCGAAGCGGCGTCGCGCATTCCGACCGACGCGCCGGTCATCACGCGGCCGTTCGACTACGGCAGCGTGATCAGCTACACGTTCGACACGTCGCACTGGCAGGCGACGCGCTTTTCCGACGGCACGCAGTACGGCGTGTGGTATGGATCGATGGCATTGGAGACCACCGTTTACGAAACCGCGTGGCACTGGTACCGGTTCGTCCGCGACAGCTTCGCCGACGAGGACCGCGAAATCATCAGCGAGCGGCGAACGTTCGACGTGCGCTGCGATGCGCTGCTGATCGACCTGCGCGGCAAGGAGCGCGCGTACCCTGAAGTGACGAGCCGCACGAGCTACGCATTCACG